>CATJJD010000164.1 GCA_949740385.1 uncultured Lachnospiraceae bacterium | reverse complement strand
CTCGGTCACAGCGACTTCTCCACAACCGCCAATGTATATGCCCATCTGGACTATAATTCCAAGCTGTCCTCTGCGGATGCAATGGCAAAAGGTTTAAGCGGGGCATTGGGAGTAATCTCATAGGAGAAAAGCGTATCTCTGATGCGCAGGCGTATCAAAGATACGCCTTACATAGGACAGCGTTCGAATAGAGGCGTTTTTTACATGAAAACGAACAATTTTTAGGAGAGAACTGAGGATATACTTCCCGAAAAAGCGGTAAAATCAAAAAAGCCCACAGGCGAAAACACGCCTGTGGACAAGGATTTCTGACGGAGAGCACGGGATTCGAACCCGCGTGCCCCGGTAAGGGCAACTGCATTTCGAGTGCAGCTCGTTATGACCACTTCGATAACTCTCCATACGTCCGCTGCAGCATCGGACATTAAAATAATAACGCAAAAGCCGGATAAAATCAAGGGCAAAATTGCCGATTTTCCGGTGGAAAATTCGCCGCAGGCATACTATAATAAACATTGTAATCGCGACAATGATCGAAACAGAGGGAAGGAAACGATATGAGTACATATTATGAGGAAAACAGAGAACTGCTGGAACGTCTGCAGAAAAATGCCGCCATGAAGGAAATCCACGGCTGTCAGATGCTTGTGAAGGAGATCCCGGACCCGATGGAAAACACGGTGCTGGACCCGCGGGTGTACGAGGAGCGCAGGGCGGCGGAGGAGAAGGGCAACCCCCTTGCGGACTACCTGGAGATTCCGGTGGGGCTGGTGAGAGAGATGCCGGCGGCGGCCGGCAGAGATGTGACGGACTGCTTCATTTCCAGTGAGCGGAGAGTCATAGAGACGCGAAACGGCAGCACAAACATATTTATCTACAACGGAGCGGCCGGGGCAAAAAAGCCGATGATGCTTTTTATTCACGGCGGCGCCTTTATCGCAGGCTGCACGGCGGTAGTCGAGAATTTCTGCAGACTTGTGGCGAAGCTTGCCGATTCCGTGGTGGTCGGTGTGGATTACCGCCTTTCGCCGGAGCATCGCTTCCCGGCAGCGCTGCATGACTGCTACGATGCGCTGTGCTGGATGTACGATCACGCGGCGGAGTTCGGCGGAGACCGAAAGCGGCTTATGGTGGGCGGAGACAGTGCCGGGGGAACGCTTGCCATCGGCTGCTGTATGCTGGAGCAGGAACGGGTTGCTGCAGAAGAACTGCAGGAGAGCCGCATCTGCTATGAGGCGCTCGTTTATCCGGGCGTGCTTGTGGACAATTTCAGGATGGAGGACTACCGGTGGAAGCTCTCGGAGTATGAGATTCCGGAGGACGATTTCCTGGCGATGGGGGCGGCGGTGAGTCTGAAGGCGATGACGGCGGAGATGCCGGGGCTTTATATGGGCGCGGAAGGCCATGTGACAGATCCGCTGGCAGCGCCGCTCTGCGCAAAAGACCTCTCATACCTTCCGAAGACTCTCAACGTGCTCTGTGAGTACGACTACTTAAGACTGCAGGGCGAAGCATTTTCCCGTAAGCTGGCAAAAGAAGGCGTAGATGTGCGCACCGTTCTCTACCGGGGCATGGATCACGAGTTTGTGGACCGGACAGGGTACTGCCCGCAGGCGTATGACGCGGCTGCCGAGATTGCAAAGGATGTGGCTGCACTTTAGGATCTCCGGAGGAAAAGCGGGAGCTGGTAAAACTCTTATTTCATATGATTTGGAAAAACGCTGGAAACCTGCGTGGTTCCAGCCGGCGCCGCCAGGCCGTGCGCGGCATCCATCCGCAATTGATTCCGGCGGCAGATAGCCCCGGCCTTTTCAGATGGAGCGCCGCTTCACCAGGTTCGTGTTAACCTCCAGCTTGATGGGCACAAACTGAGCGGCGTGCAGCAGCTCGATCAGTCTTGCCGCCGCCATCTCGCCCATATAGCGCTTGGGAACGTGGATGGTGGTGAGGGACGGCTCGATGTAGCTGCTCATGGGCAGATTGTCGAAGCCGACGACGGCGATGTCCTTCGGGATGCGGTAGCCGGATTTCTGCAGCGCCTTCATGGCCCCGATGGCGATCAGGTCGTTGTCCGCGAAATAGCACGGCGCAAGCTCCTCCCCCTGGTCGATGACCTCCATCATATCCGCGAAGGCGCCGTCGACGGAGGGCGTCAGCGCGTGGACGACGGACTTGGAGCTTGACATGCCGTGTGTGCGCACGGCCTTGTAAAATCCGTCGGCCCGCTCCTCAAAGTTGCTGATGCGGTAGGCGGAGCGCAGGTAGCCCGGCTGCTTTTTCGTCTTTGTGATCAGGTAGTCGGCGGCCAGGTAAGCGCCCTGCACGTTGTTGATCAGCACGCAGTCCCGCTTCACATGGGGCAGATACACATCCAGCAGGACGATGGGGATGTTGAGCCTGCCGAAGGGTGCGAAATCCTCCGGCTGCATCTCCGTCCCCAGAAGAATCAGCCCCGCGCAGTCCGAGTACTGAATGTCCTCCACCTGCTTTTCATAGGTGTCGTCCCCGTCGAGGCAGGTGATGTTCAGCTTGTAGCCCTTCTCCCTGCACTTGCTCTGGATGCCCTCGGACAGCTCGGAGTAAAAGGGCGTGTCGGACACAATTGCGCCGTGCTTGCGGTAGAGCGCAAAATAGATCGTGCCCCCGCCCTGATTTTTGCCGGAAATGCGGGTGAAATCGTAGCCGTATTTCTCGGCGGCCTCCATGACCTGTCTGCGTGTTTCGGTGCTGACGCCGGGCTTGCCGTTCAATGCCATGGAGACGGCGGCCTCGGACAGCTTCATTTTTTTTGCGAGTTCTTTTGCGGTAATGCTCATAGCCTCCTGTCCTGTTCATTCCTTTCGGTCAGATGTTTTCTTTTGATGGGTTTCTCTCATAATCAGTATGCATGTCCCATAACAAATTTGCAAGAATTAAGTGAATAATTGAGTAAATATAACTTAATTATTGCGTGAAATTAAGTTCCGAGGAGTCTATAATTAGGACAGAAATCAAAACAGTCTGACACGGAGGACCCGGTCTGCACGGGAGGGAGACATCTGTCCGGACGCGGACGATAACCGTGGACAACTGTGGTGCAGCGACAAAAACAACAACAGATTCAGGAGGTAAATAGTATGGCAGAGATTAAAATCGGACTTGCGCCGACAAGGCGGAGCATCTTTTCTGCGCCGGCGGCGGTGGAGTATGCGAACCTGACCAGAGCGAAATTGCGGGAGCTTGGCGTGGATTTCGTTGACATCGACGATATTGCGGAGGACGGACTGCTCCACGACGACGGGGACCGGGTGAAAATCGCGGAGAAGTTCCGGGCCGAAGGGATCGACGGGCTGTTTTTCCCGCACGGAAATTTCGGGACGGAGTACGAGGTGGCGCGGCTGGCAAGGGAGATGAACGTGCCGGTGCTGCTGTGGGGACCGCGGGACGAAAGACCGGACGAAAACGGCATCCGCCTGCGGGATAGCCAGTGCGGCCTGTTTGCGACCGGAAAGGTGCTGAGGAGATTTCAGGTGCCGTTTACCTATCTGACCAACTGCAGCCTGGACGATCCGGAATTTGCCCGGGGCGTAAAAAATTTCCTTGCGGTCTGCAACGTGGTAAAGGCGTTCCGCAGCACGAGAATTCTCCAGATCGGGCCGAGACCCTTTGACTTCTGGTCGACCATGTGCAACGAGGGCGAGCTTCTGGAGAAGTTCAACATCCAGCTTGCGCCGGTTCCGATGCCGGAGCTGACAGAGGAGATGAAGGCGGCGAAGGCGGAGGGCACGGAGGTTTCCCGCGTGATCGAGTACTGCCGGGCAAACTTCAACATCGCGGTGAAGGACGAGGAGCTTGAGAACGTGGCGGCCTTAAAGGTAGCGATCCGCAGGCTGGCCGACCGGTACGGCTGCAACGCCGGGGCAATCCAGTGCTGGAACGCCCTGCAGGGGGAGATCGGCATTATGCCGTGCGCGGCAAATTCGCTTTTGAACGAGGAGGGCTTCCCGGTTGTCTGCGAGACCGATATCCACGGCGCGATCACCGCGGTTCTGTGCGAGGCGGCGGGCATGGACGAGGCCCGCACCTTCTTTGCGGACTGGACGGTGCGGCACCCGGACAACGAGAACGGCGAGCTTTTGCAGCACTGCGGCCCGTGGCCGGTTTCCTGCCTCGGCTGCAGACCGACCATCGGCTACCCGCTGGCATTTGATCATCCGGGAGCCGTGGAGGCGGAGGCAAAGCACGGAGACATGACGCTGTGCCGCTTCGACGGGGACAACGGCGCGTACTCCCTGCTGCTGGGCAATGCGAAGGGCGTTGAGGGGCCTTACACGAAGGGCACCTACGTCTGGGTTGAGGTGAAAAACTGGAAGCGGCTCGAGGCAAAAATCGTCGAGGGACCGTACATTCACCACTGCGTCGGAATCCATAAGGACGTGGTTCCGGTGCTGTACGAGGCATGTAAGTACATAGGCGTTGCGCCGGATCTCTACGACGGCAACGACGAGGAAGTGAAAGCATATATCCGCGGAGAATAGCATACGGGGGAATTGGCCCTGGGGCGAATTCCCCGGCAGGAGGGAGGACAGGAAATGAATCAATTAAAAGTAAAAGCATTTGAGCTGCGCCAGGTGGTGCTGGACATGATTGTAAGGTCCGGCGGCGGCCACATCGGCGGAGATTTCAGTGTGATGGAGACACTGGTGGCGCTCTATTACAATCAGATGAACATCAGCCCGGAAAATATGGACGATAAGGACAGAGACTATTTTGTCATGAGCAAGGGCCACTCGGTGGAGAGCTACTACGCGGTGCTGGCGGATCGTGGATTTTTTTCGACGGAGCAGGTGGTAAACGAGTTCTCGACCTTCGGGTCAAAATTTATCGGGCATCCGAACAACAAGCTGCCGGGCATTGAGATGAACTCCGGCTCCCTGGGGCACGGGCTTCCGGTGTGCATCGGCATCGCGCTTGCAAATCGGATGGACGGCCGGAAAAACCGGGTGTACACCGTGATGGGAGACGGCGAGCTGGCGGAGGGCTCCGTGTGGGAGGGCTTTATGGCCGCAGGCCACTATAAGCTGGCAAACCTGTGCGCGGTGGTGGACTGCAACGGCCTGCAGATTTCCGGGACGACGGAGCAGGTGATGAATCACACGAAGCTGGCGGATCAGATCCGAAGCTTCGGCTGGCATGTGACAGACGCCGACGGCAACGACATCGACAAAATGATCGCGGCCTTCGAGGAGGCGAAAACCGTCAGCGACCGGCCGACCTGCATTATCGCACACACCGTAAAGGGCTTCGGCGGCGGAGCCTTGATGGAGAATCAGGCTGCATGGCATCACCATGTGCCGACAAAAGAAGAGTACGATCAGATCACTGCGGAGCTGAAGGCGAGAAAGGAGGCGGCAGAACATGAATAACATACCGAACAGAAAGGCAATCTGTGATGTTTTGCTCGAGAAGGCGAAGACGGATAAGGACATTGTAGTGCTGTGCAGCGACTCCCGGGGGTCCGCTTCGATGGCGCCGTTTTTCGACGCGTTCCCAAAGCAGTCGGTTGAGGTGGGAATCGCGGAGCAGAATCTGGTCAGCATCTCGGCGGGGCTTGCAAAGTGCGGAAAGAAGGCGTTTTGCTTTTCTCCGGCAAGCTTTATCTCCACCAGGAGCTATGAGCAGGCGAAGGTGGATGTGGCCTACTCCAACACAAACGTGAAGCTGGTGGGAATCAGCGGCGGAATCAGCTACGGAGAGCTGGGAATGAGCCACCACAGCGCGCAGGACATTGCGGCCATGTCGTCCATTCCAAACATGCGGGTCTATCTGCCGGGAGACCGGTTCCAGACGGCAAAGCTTATTGAGGCGTTTCTGACCGACGAAAAGCCGGCCTATGTCCGTGTGGGGCGCAATCCGGTGGAGGACATCTACGAGGCGGACTGTCCATTTGTGATGGACGAGGCGACGGTTGTGACGGACGGGAACGTGAAAACGGCGGCCCCTTCCTCACAGGTGAACTGGGACGTGCTGCCGGAGGATCTCGTGACGATTGTGGCATGCGGGGAGATGGCCCGCCCGGCAGTGCTGGCGGGCGCGCTTCTGGCAGAAAAGGGAATCCGCACGGCGGTGCTTGACATGTACTGCGTAAAGCCTCTGGATAAAACGGCGGTTATTGCTGCGGCCAGCCGCTCCTCGCTTGTTGTCACGGCGGAGGAGCACGCGCCGTTCGGCGGGCTCGGGTCCATGGTAAGCCAGGTGGTGGGCGCAAACTGCCCGGTGAAAACCATTAATCTGGCGCTGCCGGATGCTCCGGTGATCACCGGAAAGTCTCAGGCCGTATTCGATTACTACGGACTGAACGCAGAGGGCATTGCAGGTACGGTCTGTGAGAACCGCTGAGAGGCGCCGTTATGACAGGGAAATATATACTGGGGCTTGACCAGAGTACACAGGGAACCAAGCTTCTGCTCTTTGACGCGCAGGGGAAAATTGCGGCCAGAGTCGATCGGCCGCACCGGCAGCTGGTGAATGAACAGGGCTGGGTGTCCCACGATATGGAAGAGGTGTACGAAAACGTGAAGGCGCTTGTCCGTGCGCTTATAGAGCAGACGGGCATTGACAGCGAAGAGATCGCGGCCCTTGGCATCAGCAACCAGCGGGAGACCACCGCAGCGTGGGACGATGCGGGAAAGCCGTATGCCCCGGCGATCGTCTGGCAGTGCGGCCGGGCGGCGCAGATCGCAGAGCGGCTCGCAGGGCTGTCACTGCAGGAGGCTCTGCCGGGTGCAGAGCAAAAGGAGGGCGTTTCGGACTATATCCGGGCGGTCACGGGAATCCCGCTCTCCGCGTTTTTTCCGGCGGCAAAAATGCGCTGGCTTCTGGAGAACGACTGTAAGGATATTCCGCTGTCCGGCCTGCACCTGGGAACCGTGGACAGCTATCTGCTGTACCGTCTGACGGGCGGAAAGGTGTTTGCCACCGATGCGTCCAACGCCAGCCGGACGCAGCTTATGGATCTGGAGCGGATGTGCTGGAGCCGGGAGGTCTGTGACATATTCGGCATTCCCGCAGGGGCGCTTCCGGAGATCAGAGACAGCAACGCGTGCTTCGGGGAGACGGATTTTGACGGGGAGCTGAAACGTCCGATTCCCATTCGAAGCGTGATGGGAGACTCCCACAGCGCGCTGTTCGGACAGCGCTGCCACGGGGCCGGCATGATGAAAACCACATACGGCACCGGCTCCTCCATGATGCTGAATACGGGAGAGAGAAGAGTCACAAGCCGCCACGGGCTGGCCACCTCCCTGGCCTGGTCCGTGGACGGGGCGGCCAGCTATGTGCTTGAGGGGAATATCAACTATACCGGGGCGGTGATCAGCTGGTTGAAGGACGATCTGGGGCTGATTGCGTCTGCCGGGGAGGTCAACGGTCTGTGCGAAGCGGCAAATCCGGAGGATACCACAGTGGTCGTTCCGGCCTTTACCGGGCTCTCCGCCCCGTACTGGGAGAATAATGTGAGAGCTGCCATTGTGGGGATGAGCCGCACGACGAAAAAGGCGGAGCTTGTGCGGGCTGCGGTGGAGAGCATCGCCCAGCAGATCACCGATGTCTACCATGCGATGAAGCTGGATTTCGGAGACGGCATCGCCGTGCTGCGAGCCGACGGCGGGCCGACGAAAAACCCGTATCTGATGCAGTTTCAGAGCGATATGACGGGGGCAAAGGTGTTTGCGTCCCAGGCGGAGGAGCTGTCCGCCATCGGCGTGGCCTACATGGCGGGCATCGAGGCAGGGCTTTACGACAGAGAGCGGGTGTTTGACAACATTACATACCGGGAGTATGTGAGAGAAATGGAGCCGGAGAAAATCGAAGAAAAGCGGAGCGCCTGGAGCGCGGCGGTGAAAAGCGTGCTGCCGAAGTGATGCGCGGACTGACCGGCGAGACGTAAAACAGACGAACGGGAGAAATGGAGGAGGAAATCATGTGGAATTATCAGTTTGAGGTGCCGAAGAGCAAGCAGGTGCGCCTGATTGTCTACACCGACTGCAAGAATGAGGCGGACGACCAGTTTGCGCTGGCACACGCTCTCATGACGCCGAAGGTGGATGTGGTGGGCATCATTGCGGCGCATTTTGAGAAGGTTACGGCGTTTGGCAGAATGGAGTCCGGTAAAACCGCCTCCGCGAGCATGGAGGAAATCCGTCAGGTACTCAGCCTGATGGGGTTAAAGGCAAAGGATTATAAGCTGGCGATGGGATCGGAGTTTCCGCTCTCAGATCCGTCGTCACCGCAGGCGTCCGAGGCCGCGCAGATGATCGTGGACGAGGCCATGCGGGAGGACGACAGACCGCTCTGCATCGGCTGCCAGGGCTCTGTCACCGACCTTGCATCGGCGATTCTCATGAAGCCGGAGATCTGCGGGCGCATGACCGCCATCTGGATCGGCGGCGGGGACTACCCGAAGGGCGGACAGGAGTTCAACCTGATGCAGGACATTCATGCGGCCAATGTTCTTTTTGGTTCTGAAATGCCGCTGTGGCAGGTGCCTATGAGCGTTTACAAGACCTTTGCGGTGTCCCTTGCGGAGCTGCAGCTTAAGGTGGCGCCGTGCGGAGAGATCGGGAAATATCTGTTTGAATATATGGTGGAATTAAATAAGTCGCTTGCGGATATACCGCACTGGCCTCACGGGGAAATCTGGGGGCTCGGCGACCAGGGCGTGATGGCTGCGCTGATGCAGGAGGGCGAGCGCACCGACAATTTCCACATGATTCCGGCGCCGCAGGTGGACCCGGAGAATATGAACTATATTCTGGACACCGACAACCGGGAAATACGCGTGTTTGACTACATGGATGTGCGGCTGACGCTGGAGGATTTCTATGCGAAGCTTGCGCTTAACTACGGCGGAGCCCGTGAGTAGCCGGCTTTGATCCGGGGACGGACCGGTGTGTGCAGTGGAAATAAATATGAGGGAAAGGATTGCCGCAGGCGCTGCCTGCGGCCTGGTGAGAATAATGGGACAGTATGAGAGTGAACAGTGGCGCGCGATTGACATTACCGTTCACAGTGATAAGGAATATAAAAACCCTTTTGCCGACGTGGATGTGTTCGGCGTGTTTGCGGGCCCGGACGGGAGAACCATAAGACAGCTGGCCTTCTGGGACGGGGACGGAAACTGGGTGCTTCGCTTTGCGCCGACGGCGGTGGGCGCCTGGAAGTACAGCATTGAGAGCACCGACCCGGAGAACGGCGATTTTTCCGGGGAGGGGACGGTGGAGTGTGTGCCTTACGCCGGGGAGCTTGCCATGTACCGGCACGGATTTCTCAAGGTTTCCGAGGATAAGACGTATCTGGAGCACGCGGACCGCACGCCGTTTTTCTGGCTCGGCGACACCCACTGGACCTTTGTCACGGAGGAGCGGTTCGACGCTTCCAGCTGCCCGAAGTACGAGAGCGAGTTTAAGGCATGTGTGGATAAGCGGGTGGCGCAGAAATTTACCGTGTATCAGAGCAATTTCCGGGACGGCAAAGTGAGCGGATATTTCGGGAAAAATCTGGATATGATGCATGAGAACGAGGACGGCACGTTTACGCCGAACCTCGCGCTTTTTCAGACGAATGTGGACCCGAAGATGAAATATCTGGCGGACTCTGGGCTGTACCATGCGGTGGGCTATGCCTGGGGCTACGATATGGAGACCAACGGGGTGGACCGCTATAAGGCATTTGCAAAATACACGGCAGCGCGCTACGGCGCGTACCCGGTCTGCTGGACGCTGGCGGGAGAGCTGCCGGGCTACAGCGGAGATCTGGAGAAAAACGTAAAGCTCTGGGGCGAGGTGGCGGAGGAGTGCGACCGCTGGAATGTGTACGGCAATCTGCAGTCCGTGCATCTGGCCTGCGACCGTCCGTTCCCGAAAATTTACGAGAACGAGCCGTGGTTTGATTTTGCCATGAGCCAGGCGGGACACGGCGACTTTGATCTGAGCCAGACGATGTACGAGGAGTTTCGCGAGATGTACGCGGGGCATCCGATCGTGGAGAGCGAGGGGCTGTACGAGATGGCGAATTCCGGCGAGCTGTCCAGCCGGCCGATCACGCCTGCGATGATGCGGCGGCTTGCATATCTGATTATGCAGAGCGGCGGCTGCGGCTACACCTACGGCGTGCTGGGCGTCTGGGAGTGGCAGAAGGAGGCGGGCGTCGGCGGCATCGGCTGGGGCGACATGGCATGGTACGACGGCCTTTTGCTGCCGGGGGCGGACCAGCTTACGATTTTCCGCGATTTCTACGAGGAGATGGACTGGAGCACGTTAAAGCCGCTTTCTGAGGATAAGGCGGAGACGAAATCCTTCTTTATGTCGAACGTGTCCAACCGGGCAAAGATTTTCTTCACTGGAAACGCGGACATGACGACGGTTGTCGGCTACATGACCGAGACTTCCATGCGGGAATTTGTTCTGCGGGGGCTTACCGCCGAAAAGTACGAGGCGTTTTTCATGGACCCGGAGACGGGGGAGCGCACCTTCGTGGAGGGCGGCGTTTCGCCGGAGGGCGGCGAGTTTCATTATAAGCCAGAGCAGTTCTTCGGGACGAAGAAAGATCAGCTTGTGGTGCTGCGGGCGAAATAGCGGAACAAAAAAGTGTAAAGCTCTGACGGGGATTTTCGTCAGACTTTACACTTTTTTATGCGGTAACTTATTCTTTAATGCGGTCAATTTCCGTAAGATTGATACCGGAAGAGGTGAGAATCACTTTGAGGGTACTGTATCTTACTTTCATGGCGGCGTACACCTCGGAATTCTTTTCCGCCAGCAGCATGT
This sequence comes from uncultured Lachnospiraceae bacterium, assembly GCA_949740385.1. GTDB lineage: Bacteria > Bacillota > Clostridia > Lachnospirales > Lachnospiraceae > Roseburia. The sequence continues at coordinate 9,132 of CATJJD010000164.1, read as the reverse complement.
AGCTTTGCCGCTGTACAAATTCTTCAATATTTTTCTGCATCATTTCCTTTTCAGCCATTTCCAACACCTCCATTTTTCATCACCATTACAGCTGAAACAATCGGAAACTTTACAATAATTATAGCGGTTTTCGGGAAAAAAGTAAAGTTTTTGCCGGCATTCTGCACGACAGACGTCCGAGACTGCAGGATGCGCACCCGCCTGTTGCAAAACGAAGGAGGCCTGCTATACTGTTGGAAAAGGGGGATCACACATATGCAGATCAATTACTACAGGGACCCGGCGCTGTCGGAAAACAGGGTGGACGTCTACTATCCGAAGCAGGATGCGCAGATCACGGAGCTGATGGAATTTCTGGAGGCGGAGCGGGTCGTTGTCGGGAGGAAGGAGCAGACGGTCAGACGCATTTTTCTGCGGGAGATTCTGTATCTGGAAATTGTGGACCGGCACTGCTTTGCGTATCTGGACAAAGAAGTGTTTCAGATTGATTACAGCCTGAAGCGGTTTCTGGAAAAATTCGAGGAGTCCGGCTTTATCCGGATCGAAAAGTCACTGGCCGTGAATCTGCACAAAATCGACCGTATCCGGCCGGATCTGAACATGCGGATGCACCTGATGATGGAAAACGGGGAGGAGCTGGTGTTAAACAGAGCGTATCGAAAACATTTTATGGAAAGCCTGAAAAATGCGGGGAGGAAAAGCAATGAAGATCATCACTAAAAAGAATTTTTTATCTACGGTGTGCGTAATCTACACGATTCTGTCGGTGGGAAATATTTTGCTGGAGGCGGCCGCGATGGGAAGCTTTGGAAGTCTTCAGCAGAATATGCTGACAATTTTTCTGTTTTCCTTTGCGGGAACGCTTGTCCTGTCGCAGCACTACCGGCTGTCCGGGCTTCCGCTGCTTTTGGTGGCGGTGCTGCAGTATGCGGTTCTGGCCATTGGCGTGCTGCTGTTTACCTGGGTGAGCGGCCATTTTGAGGAGCTGCACCCGGATGCATATCGGGATATGCTCTGCTCCTTTTCGATTCCCTACGCGGCGGCGGCGCTCGCCTACTACGTCACGCTGTGGCTGGAAGTAAAAAAGGCAAATCAGTTGTTACAGCATTTAAAGGAGGAAAAGAAAAATGAGAATCATGAATAAGCGAATGGGATGGAATTTTCTCGGACTGGCGTTCTGTGCTTTCGGCGGTCTCGGTCTGGAATTTATCTATGCGTTTGTGCTGGAGCCCCTTGTGTTCGGGGCGCAGATGGGAAGCTGGTCGACGGCAGAATCCATCGTCCACTGGACGCTGACAGGCGCAACCTTTGGCGCGGTCAGCGCATGGCTTGTCTGGTCGGCAGGAAAAAATTACGGTCTGGACATTCTGTCGGCGCGGGAAAAGGTGGGAACACGGCAGTGGGCTGCGGTGGCTGCACTGATCGCAGTCTCCATTCTGATGCAGTATCAGGACTGGGGCGGGTTTAAAACGGTGCTGGAACTGGAACGGCTTGGGACGGCAAAATTTGTGTTTCAGTACCTGTACTACGGGTTTGAGACGCTGCTGTTTCTTATGATTATCGTCTTCGGCCAGAAGGCATGCGAGCTGTGGCTGGGCCATGAAAAAATTCCTTACGGCGGCATAATCTGCGGCCTGACCTGGGGACTGGGACACATTCTGTCAAAGGGCGGTCTTCTGATCGGACTTCAGGGGCTGCTGTGGGGCGTCATGTTCGGCGCGGCGTACCTTCTGGTCAACCGGGATATACGCAAAGCCTGGCCGGTTTTGTTTCTGATGTTTGTGCTGTAGTATCCGTGCTTAAAGGCGCTGAAATAATTCTGCACCGTGCTTTTTCGTGCCTGCTTTACACAAAAAGAACCGTCTGCTATAATAAAAACTGCACAGTATTGCAGGGAAGGTGCACGGCGGGCGGAAAGGACAGTTAAGGGCCCTCGGCGTGAATCTCCCTGAATCGGATATTGTAAAAGTGAGGAGAAGACATGAAGAAACAAATTTTTAACCCCTATCTGCCGGAGCACGAGTACGTTCCGGACGGCGAGCCGCACCTGTTTGACGGCAGAGTGTACGTATACGGCTCCCACGACAGAGCCTTCGGGACGAAGTACTGCGAGGGCCACTATGTGACCTGGTCCGCGCCGGAGACGGATCTTACGGACTGGCGGTACGAGGGCGTCATTTACCGGCGGAATCAGGACCCTTCCAACGCGGACGACACAAAGCAGCTGTGGGCGCCGGATGTGACGCGGGGACCCGACGGCAGATATTATCTGTACTACTGCTTTAATTTCCTGCCGGAGATCGGCGTGGCGGTCAGCGATTCGCCGGCGGGACCTTTCGAATTTCACGGACATGTGAAGTACCCGGCCCATATCAGAGACGGCGCGACGCTGCGGGAATTCATGCCGTTTGACCCGGCGGTGCTCACGGACGACGACGGGCGGGTGTACCTCTACTACGGATTTACGCCGGCGGGGGAGAAGAAGATTATTCTGCCGAATCCTGACGACCCGAATATTCCGGAGGAGGAGCGGGAAGCGATGCGCAGTATGATTGCCAATATCAGTGCGGTGCCTTTCGGAGAGTACAGCATGTGTGCGGAGCTTGAGCCGGATATGCTGACGGTGAAGGAGGTGCCTCACGAGCTGATTCCGAACGAGGACCACGCGGAGGGGACGAGCTTTGCGGGACACGGATTTTTTGAGGCGTCAAGCATCCGCAAGGTCGGAAGCAAATACTATTTTGTGTATTCCAGCCACAAGAGTCATGAGCTGTGCTACGCAATCAGCGACAGACCGGATCGGGATTTCGTGTACGGCGGGACTCTCGTATCCAACGGCGACATCGGCTTAAACGGCCGGACGGAGCCGGTGAACGTGCTGGGCAACAACCACGGCGGCATCGTGCAGGCAGCAGGAGAGTGGTACGTGTTCTACCACCGCCAGACAAACGGCACGGAGTTTTCGCGCCAGGGCTGCGCCGAGCGGATTGCGATTGAAGAGGACGGCAGCATCCGTCAGGCGGAGATCACAAGCTGCGGCTTAAACGGCGGCCCCCTTGCGGCGTCCGGGACGTACCCGGCGGCCATAGCCTGCCACATCACGGACCCGACAACCTGCGAAAAGATCAACTATCAGAATCCGGTGATGCAGCAGCAGACAAGAATTACCGCCACGGAGGACGGAAAGCGGCAGTTTATCACGGCAATCAGAGACGGAAGTAAAATCGGCTACAAATACTTTGATTTTTCGGACGCTTCCCGGGAGGATTCGGGTATTTCCCTCACGCTGCGGGGCAGATTCAACGGAAAGCTGACCATTGCGGCGGACGAGTCCATGACGGAGGTGATCGGAACCCAGGAGTTTGACTGGGACGACGGCGACTGGGGCATGCTTCCGTGCCGCATACAGGCAAAGGAAGGCGCACACGGGCTCTTCTTTGGATTTTCCGGCGAGGGCGAGCTGGACATGATGGAGCTTACCTTCGACTAAACAGAGGACAGATCGGGAAAAAGTCATTTTTGAGATGACTTTTTCCCGTCTTTGACGGACAGCCTGCGCACGCGAAGGGCGGCCGGCGGCGAATGCGCATTATGCACACCGGCGATGCGGGCGCTGACAGTTTTTGACGGGGAGAAGGGCGAGATGGAGAACAGGAAAAAGGGAAAAATCGTAATTGCTGGCGGCGGAATCGCGGGGCTCCCGGCGGGAATATACGCGCGCCCTGCGGGCTTTGAGGCGGAGATCTATGAGAAGAATCCGACGGCCGGCGGTCAGTGCACGGGCTGGAACCGAAAGGGCTGCCATATCGACAACTGCATACACTGGCTGAACGGGACAAAGAAGGGGACCTCCCTGCGGGGCGTGTGGGAGACCGTCGGGGCGCTGGAGAAGGACACGCGGTTTGTGGAGAGCGACCGGTTTTTCACCAGCATGACGGGGGACTGCCGGGTGACGCTGTGGAAGGATCCGGAGCGCACGCTGGCGGAGCTGACATCGCTGTCGCCGGAGGACGCGGAGGAGATCCGCAAATTTATGCGGCATGTACAGTACGCCGCGGACTGTGAGATGCCCGCCGAAAAGCCCATGGACGCCATGAACCCCATCGACTGCATCCGGCTTGGCGCATCCATGGCTAACATGCCGAAGGTGATGAAGGAGTACGGCAGTATCGACATGAAGGCCTTTGCAGAGCGGTTTCGGCACCCGGCCCTTAAGGCGCTGTTCACCGACTATATGCCGGCGGACTATGTGGCCAGCTCCTTTATCGTCTCCTACGCCAGCGTCATGTCGGGAAACGGCGAGATTCCGGCGGGCGGCTCCCTCGCCATGACAAACCGCATGGTGAAAAAATTCACGGAGCTGGGCGGCAGGCTTCACTGCAGTGCGGGCGTAAAGCGGATTCTGATTGCGGACAAGCGGGCGGTGGGAATCGAGACAGAGGACCGACAGACGGTGGAGGCGGACTATGTAATCTCTGCGGTGGATACCATGGAGCTGTTTTCCCGTCTGATCGGCGAGCAGTACATGGACAAAAAATGGCGCGCCTGCTACGAGGACCGGGACAGCTATCCGCTTTTCAGCGCGGTGCAGGCCGCCTTTGCGGCGGACGCTTCGGCTTACCGGGAGACGGGGATCTGTTTCTTTGACTGCGCGCCGTTTTCGGTGGGCGAAAGAAGGACGGAGAGGCTCTCGGTGAAGAGCTACGAGTACGAGCCGGATTTTGCGCCGGAGGGAAAGACGGTGCTGCAGGTGAATATTCCCCAGTACGACAGAGAATTCCGGTACTGGAAAAATCTGGACAGAGAGACCTACGAGGCGAAGAAGCGCGAGGCGGCCAATGCCATCGGGGAGCGGCTGGCCGCGCAGTTTCCAGAGCTTTCGGGGCATATGGAGCTTCTCGACTGCTGGACGCCGGTGACCTACGAGCGGTACTGCAATTCCTGGCACGGCGCGTACATGAGCTTTATCACGAAAAAGGGCGTAAAATCTTTTCGCGTGAAGGGGACGGTAAAGGGCGTAAAAAATCTTTACATCGCCAGACAGTGGATTATGGCGCAGGGCGGGCTTTTGGTTGCGGTGACCGCCGGGAAATTTGCGGTCTGGCGGATTGTGAGAGGAAAAACGGTATGACAGAGGAGGGACAGACAATGGCGGAAATCAAGCTGGGCTCCCATGTGGGAATGGCCGGGCCGAAAATGTTTCTGGCGTCCGTGGAGGAGGCTGTAAGCTACGGGGCGAATGTGCTGATGCTCTACACCGGAGCGCCCCAGAACACCAGAAGAAAGAGCGTGGAGGAGCTGAATATCGAGGCCGGCTGGGCGTATGCGAGAGAGCACGGCATTGAGGAGATTGTGGTGCACGCGCCGTACATTATCAACCTGGCCAACACGGTAAAGCCGGAAACCTACGAGCTGGCGGTGGAATTTCTGGAGAAGGAGATCGCGCGCACCGCGGCGATGAAAAGCCGGATTCTCGTGCTGCACCCGGGAAGCCATGTGAGCGCCGGCACAGAGGCCGGAATCGCCCGGGTGATCGAGGGGCTGAACACGGTGCTGGACGACAACGAGGACGATGTGTACATTGCCCTTGAGACCATGGCCGGCAAGGGCAGCGAGGTGGGCAGAAGCTTCGAGGAGCTGCGGGAGATTTATGACGGCGTCCGAAAGAGGGAGCGGCTTCGCGTGTGCTTCGACACCTGCCATGTGAACGACGCCGGGTATGATATTGTGAACGACTACGAGGGCGTACTCGGGCATTTTGACGAGGTGCTGGGGCTGGACCAGATCGCGGTGTTCCACATCAACGACAGCTTAAATCCGCTGGGGGCAAAAAAGGACCGGCACGCCAGTATCGGACAGGGGAGCATCGGCTTTGAGACGCTGCACCGGCTTGTGCACGATCCGCGCTTTTCGGATGTCCCCAAGATTCTCGAGACGCCCTGGCTGTGCGGGGACGGTTCGACGAAAAAGACCGTGCCGCCGTATAAGGAGGAGATTGCGCTGCTTTCGCGCCGCTGACCCGGGTAAGGAGACGCTGCAGGCCCGCGGAGAATCCCGCACCGGAGAGCAGAAAATGTCGGGAAAACAGAATTGCCCTGCGGTACAATAATTACAGCGGAACAGGAAGGGGATTACGGCAATGAACAGCTGGAACGAAGGGATACGCAACGCAGTCTGCTACATGGAAGAGCATCTGACCGAGGAGCTTGACATAAATGAAATCGCCGGCAAAGCATTTGTGTCAGCATTCTACTTTCAGAAAATATTTCATGTGCTGTGCGGATTCACCGTCGGGGAGTACATTAAAAACCGCCGTCTGACACTGGCGGCGCAGGAGCTGTGCTCCACCGACATAAAGGTGATTGACGCCGCGCTGAAATACGGGTACCGTTCTCCGGACAGCTTTGCAAAAGCCTTTGCCAGGTTTCATGGGGTAACGCCTTCCCAGGCGAGAGAAAGGAACTGCAGCCTGAATTCGGTTGCTCCGCTGAAAATAAAGCTTACACTGGAGGGTGGAACGATGTTAGAGTACAAAATTGTGGAAAAAGAACAGTTCACGGTTATGGGAGTTTCCCGCAGATTCCATACGGAAACTTCCTACGAGGAAATCCCGGCGTTCTGGCGGGAGCATGCAGAGAGCGAGATGGGCAAAATCGTATGCGGAATGTACGGAATCTGCACAGACAGCGATGATCAGAGCTTCGACTATCTGATCGCGGATGACTGCTGCCCGGGGAGCGAGATTCCCGGGGGGCTTGTGACAAGAGTGATCCCTGCCGGCACATGGGCGGTATTTCCCTGCCGCGGAGAACTGCCGAAGGCATTACAGGATGTGAACACAAAAATCTGGAGCGAGTGGCTGCCGTCCTGTAAGGCGTACCGGCTTGCCGGCAGCTGTAATGTTGAGATGTACACGGAGGACCGGAACTACAGCGAAATCTGGATACCGGTGGAAAAGAACGAATAACCGCGGGGCGTGTGTCACTGACACACGCTTTTTGATTGATTTCTTGCGGGCCCGGTAGTATAATGAATTCGTTGCAGAATGATATAATCATAGTACAAGAGGGCTGCATTTCATGAAAGATAAAAAAATATCCGTTGCGAAAATTGTGTACGTGGTTCTGCTTCTGCTGGCGATCATTATACTGTTTCACTGGTACACCTCGGAGAACAGCAGGCGCATTGTGGAGCGGAATAAAAATTATGCCGCGGACGCCTCCTGGCAGAAGGCGGAGCGCATAGACGAGGAGCTGAGGCATGCGTTGAAGCTTGTGAGCACATATACATATTTTATCGAGGAGAGTCTCACGGAGCCGAAGGTGCCGGTGGAGATGCTAAAGGAGGTGGAGAAAAATTCCCAGTTTGACGCGGTGGTGTTCACCGACCAGGAGGGCACCAACTACGCCTCGGACGGACACACCTCAAGCGCCAGGGAACGGGATTACTACCTGAACGGAATACGGGGAGAGAGCGGAATCAGCGTTATATTCGACTCGACCCTCTACAACGAGACCATGCTCTGCTTTTACGCGCCGGTCCGCTATCAGGGAGAGATTATCGGCGTGCTGCGGGGGGCGTACCTGGCGGAGGAGTACCTAAAGGATATGCTCTCGGCCACCTACTTCGGGGAGGAGGCGTCGGTGCACCTGTGTCTGGAGGACGGAACGGCGGTCGCATGCTCCGACGCAAACGTTCATGAAGGCGACCTTCTGGAAATTCTGCAGAAAAAAGAAATGATCGACAGTGAAGCGGCCAAAAATGTGCGGAAAATTTTTGAGCAGGGCGGAAGCGGCGCGTTTTTGTGCGGCAGTGACAATGAGACGAATAATATCTGCGCAATCAGCCTGCCGAAAACCGGGTTTGTCCTTGTCCAGACGTTTCCGAAGTCCGTTACGCAGGAGATGATAAGGGACGAAAATGCCGTGGGAATCAAGCTTGAGATCATGCTGGTCGGGATGTTTGCAGTCTATATCGTTATACTGCTGTTTCAGGCAAGGCGCGACAGACTGCAGCTTGAGATCGAAAACCGGGAGATGGGGTATATTATAAACGGCGTCAACACGCTGTTTTCCCGCTTTACGATGGTTGATCTGGATGCAGGCACCTACCAGTATCTTGCGGGCACCAGGCCGGAGGACAGCAATATGGCGGTCAGCGGCGGCTATGAGGAGCTGACTGCACATCTCTGCTCGCTGCTCATCGAGGAGCGTGACAGAATTGATTTTGCCGAAGTACTGAAAAAGGATGCGATTATTGAGGCGCTGCAGGAGCACGACGACCTGCGGTTTGAAAACTATGTCATGCGAAGCGGCAGGCCGGAGTGGGAGCACGTCAATGTGATCTGCCTGGAGCGGAAGGACGGCGCGGCCAGCAAGGTGCTGTTTATCCGGCAGAACATTACGGAGGTTAAGGAGACGGAGCTTCTGATTCAGCAGGAGATGGCGGTTGCAAACCGCAAGGAGCGGCAGTACCGCATTGCGGTCATGTCCAATGCCATCTGCACCTTCGAGTTCAATCTCACGAAGGATGTGATCGACCAGGATGTGGTCCGCGTATTTGACGGAGAGCGGGTGTCGATGCTGGAGAAGGTGGGGCTTAAGGCGCCGTGTAAGGCGTCCGAGCTGTTTGCCCGCTGGAAGCTGTATATTCTGGAGGAGTCGAGGGAGGAATTCGACAGCTCGGCGGACGCAGAGCTGCTGAAGCGGCGATTTGCGCAGGGGGAGGCCGAGGTCAGCAGCCAGTACTGGATTAAGGATTTCACCGGTGCGGAGATATGCGTCCGTCAGTCGTTTCTCATGACAAAGGATGACCAGAACGGCGATATTATGGTGATGGTCATTGCGAAGGAGATCACGGAGAGCGTGCGGAAGCAGAAGGAGCAGACCCAGGCGCTGCAGGATGCTCTCATGCAGGCCCAGCACGCCAACCGGGCCAAGACCACCTTCCTCTCCAATATGTCCCACGACATCCGGACGCCGATGAACGCCATTATCGGCTTTGCCACCATAGCCGCAAGCCATATTGACAGCAGGGAGCAGGTGAGAGACTGCCTGCAGAAGGTGCTCTCCTCCAGCAACCATCTGCTCAGCCTGATCAACGATATTCTCGATATGAGCCGGATTGAGAGCG
>CATJJD010000163.1 GCA_949740385.1 uncultured Lachnospiraceae bacterium | reverse complement strand
AGGATTTAAATGCTCATTTTTGGCATTTTTGTTCGAAAAAGGACTTGTAAAACAGTCGCATATGTTTTAAGATAAGCTATAGACAAATCATAAAGTACATTACTTCATTATTTATTCCGGTTTCCGTTCATTTGAATATATCAGAATAAATTGTTTCTAAAATTTCTCCGCATTTTGGGTCAGACAAGAGAAAAACACAAAAAAAGAACCGTGCAGAAACAGCATTTATCTCCGCATGATTCTTTTTCAACTGCCATATTTAACTCACAGTTTCATCAGCCCCCCGCCAACTCCATTTTTTTCCTGAAATCCTCCAGAGAGCATCCAAGTTTCTGGGCACCGCGCTCCGGGGAATAGTCGCCCTCTTTCACAGAAATTATAATCTCCAGTTCCCTTCCCCGCTGCATTCCCTGTTCCAGCCCAAGCTCCTTTCCTTTCTCCAGCCCCTGTTCCATGGCCTGCCGCATAATCGCCTCTCCGAGTCCGCTCATACGTTTCACCTCCCCTGTCACCTTACTGCTCCACACAACATCCGAATATTTTTCAATCAGCTGTTTATCCGCATGGAAAATACCGTTCAGATATTCATAAATTCCGGCTTCTGTGCGGGCATTCCCACGGCGGATCAGTATTACGGAGAGGAGATCATAGAGTTCCTCCTGCTCCTCGACGCTCCCGATTCTGTCATGCTTCACCATATGGTATTCCGACACCGTGTTCTGCTCAGTTTCCGGAATGCTGCTGTTTATAATCCAGATGGAGTATACCTTTTCCAGATCGCCGTAATCGGTCGTACCGGTAAGCCTCCCCAGCTGGGCGCAAAGCTCCCTCGCCGCATAGTATATGCCGCGCTTTACAATCGGATACGACGGAGACTTCGGCCGGTAATCATTCTGGATTTCCATATTTATATGCAGCATCACAGCAATATGTCCGTCGGACAGCTTCGGATTGCGGATGCGAAAATGCGTATCATATGTGATCAGCTTCTCTGTCACGGATTTCATCTCCGTTCCCATTCCTGTAATCCGCGGATTGACCGTCCGGGGGTCAAGAACATCCGGATCAATGTCGTCCACCGGGTCGGCAACCGAAATATCCGTCTCAAAATAACCGATAATTTCTCTCACCGTACAGTCTTTAAATTCCGGCACTACCATCTGTAAAATCGGCGCCACAATCTCTTTGTGCTGAAACACCGCCTGCGCAGCCTCGTCATACTGTATCCCGAGAACCGCCGCCGCAGCAAGCGCTTTTTCTGTCTGTTCGTTCATCGCTACTCTCCCTGTGGAACCGGCCGCCGCAGCAAAAGCGGCATCGGAAAATATCACTCTGCACAATGTCCTGTTTTTCTTATTATAACAGGACTGTTCATCTTTTACAACCGTTTCACTTCACCGGAATCCGCCGTGAATCCATCCAGAATATGGCGCCGGACAAAAATCAGCCCCTGGCCGGACACAGGGGATTGAAACCGCCCCGCTCCTGTGATATGATAAGTGCTTAACTGGCACATAGCATTCGAAAAAACACGACACACAAGGGGAAACCATATGACAACACGCATCAAAACAATGACAGCCGGCCGGCCCGCTTCTCTTATTCTCTCCTTCGCAATGCCTCTGATGATCGGCAATATTTTCCAGCAGCTCTACACCGTTGTGGATACCATGGTCGTCGGAAAAGCGCTGGGCGTAAACGCGCTGGCCGCCCTGGGCGCGGCGGACTGGATGAACTGGATGATGCTGGGCATAATCCAGGGCTTCACACAGGGCTTCGGGATTCTGATGGCGCAGCATTTCGGAGCGGGCAGGTACGACGAGCTCCGCAGAACCGTCGGAAACTCCGCCATCCTTTCACTCCTGTCCTCCCTGCTGTTCCTGGGCGCGGGACAGCTGATCGCACATCCGGTGCTTTCGCTGCTTAAAACACCGCCGGAAATTCTGGACAATGCCCTTTTGTACCTCCGCATCATGTACCTGGGCATCCCGGTTGTGATGGCCTACAATCTGCTTGCCACCATCCTTCGCTCCCTCGGAGACGGCAGAACGCCCCTGTATGCCATGATTGCCGCCTCCGTCGTCAACATTGCCCTGGATCTTCTGTTTGTGCCCGGCCTCGGCTTTGGCATCAGCGGCGCGGCGGCGGCCACACTGATCGCCCAGCTGTTTTCAGGCCTTTTCTGCCTGTACTATATACGTAAAACAGCACTTTTCGCTCTGACCGCTTCCGACTTCCGGCTGCAGGACCGCAGGCGCTGCACAAGGCTCCTTATGCTGGGCACGCCTATGGCATTTCAGAATGCCGTCATCTCCGTGGGCGGTATGATTGTACAGTCCGTCGTCAACAGCTTCGGCGTACTGTTTATCGCCGGCTTCACCGCCACCAATAAGCTCTACGGCGTGCTGGAGATCGCAGCCACCTCCTACGGCTACTCCATGGTCACCTACACCCGCCAGAACCTGGGAGCCGGCGAAATCGACCGAATCCGAAAAGGAACCCGCGCGGCCGTATTCATCGCCATCGCGACCTCCGCGGTCATCGCCGCCGTCATGCTTGCCGGCGGCAGAGCGATACTCGGCTGCTTTATTTCGGGCACGCCGGAGGAGTTTGAACAGACCATGCAGATTGCATATTACTACCTGGCTGTCATGAGCATATTTCTGCCGGTTCTCTACATCCTCCACGTCACCCGCTCCGCCATACAGGGCATGGGCAACACCGTGCTGCCGATGATGTCCGGCATCGCGGAATTTGTCATGCGGGCCGCAAGCGCCGTCCTGCTTCCGATGCTCGTCGGAGAAACCGGTATTTTTTACGCTGAAATCATGGCATGGCTGGGAGCCGATCTTATACTGATTTTCAGTTACTTTGCAGTTGTAAAAAAGCTCTCAGCAGCATATGCCGCAGAGTCCGGTTCAAATTTCATGTAACCGTCGGCTCCTGCTGCCGGGCTTTTGCCATGTTGTCTGCCTCTTTTACCGGCCGGCGCATGTCAAAGAAACTACGCGGCAATGCTTTACGGTTCGACGGCTTTTTCTTTTGCCGCCGTACGGCAGTTCTTTATTCCTGCATTACAGCGCACGCGCAGGAGCCGGTTTGTACCTGCCCTGCGCGTGTTCGTCAATTCCGCCTGGCTGAATTTCTCTGCACCGGTCAGCGTTCCATTCCCGAAAGTCTTCCGATTTGCGCACGCTTGTTTTTCAAGCCGCCGCCATCCTCTTCCTGCCATTGCTTTTGGGAATTGACGGTATTTGGTTTTCCATTTTGATTGCAGAGCTTATGGCAGTTATATTTGGGGTAATATTTCTTTTTGCCAAACAAAAAAAGTATAATTATTGAAAAAGCGACTGTATGAATCCTATAAAAGCAGACTGACACTGTAAAGCCGTGGAGCTGATTCCAGTACCGGGAAGAAAACACATGCATATTTGTCATCAGAAAATACTTCTTCAACCGTTCCGGAAATCTTCCTCAATCTTTATGAAATCTTCAAAATAATATCGTATTCTTTTTTCAGAAGCTGAAAGAAAGGACAAATTACTATGAATATGATTCTGGAAACATCCAACCTTTGCAAGAAGTTCAAAGGACAAACCGCAGTTGATAATATATCACTGCACATTGAAGAAAACACTGTATATGGCTTGCTCGGTCCGAACGGTGCAGGAAAATCAACTACCTTAAAAATGATTACAGGCCTTTTGAAGCCGACATCGGGAGCGATTGAATTTGACGGACAATCTTGGACACGAAATGCACTTAAGCAAATCGGAGCATTGATCGAAACGCCGCCACTTTACGAAAACCTGACAGCATACGAAAATCTGAAGGTGAGGGCATTGCTTCTCGGATTAAGTGATGAGCGAATTTCGGAAGTTCTGCAAATTGTTCGATTGACTAACACGGGTAAAAAACGAGCGGGACAATTTTCCCTTGGAATGAAGCAACGGCTTGGAATTGCGATTGCTCTGCTCAATAATCCAAAATTGCTTATCCTTGATGAGCCGACAAATGGACTTGACCCTGTCGGAATTGAAGAACTCCGAGAGCTGATTGGTTCTTTTCCGTCAAAAGGGATTACCGTAATTCTTTCAAGTCATATTTTATCCGAAGTTCAGCAGCTTGCTGACCACATAGGTATTATCTCAAATGGCGTATTAGGCTATGAAGGAGAGCTTCAGGCACATCAAAATTTAGAGCAGCTCTTTATGGATGTTATAAAAAATAATTGCAAACGTTTACCCTAAAAGTGAACAGTCAATATCACCTGACTGCTGCAGAATGAATGTGCAAAACTCAAAAACCATGTTATAATAGACAGGACTTTTTGAAGGAGGATAAGAATATGGCTCTGATACTTGCGATTGATGATGAAATTCCAATTTTGGAACTTATTAAAAACGGATTGCAAAAAGACGGTCATATAGTATCAGCCTATAATTCAGCGGTGCGGGTTCCTTTGGAAAAATTAGGACAATATGATTTAGTGATTTTAGATATAATGATGCCGGAGATTGACGGATTTAAATTTTGTAACAGAATACGTCCTCTCATTGATTGCCCGATTTTGTTTTTAACGGCAAGGACTATGGAAAACGACATTACTTTTGGTCTTGATCTCGGGGCTGATGATTATTTGTCAAAGCCATTCCGCATAGCGGAGCTTCGAGCAAGAGTTAATGCTCATTTACGTCGTGAACAGCGTGAGCGACATACATCTATCAATTTTGACCGAGTAAAAATAGACCTTTCGGCAAAGGAACTTAGAATAGATAATCTGCCTGTTTCGCTCACCAAAAGCGAATATCTAATCTGCGAGTTTCTTGCCCGAAATAAAGGGCAGGTGTTTTCAAAGGAACAGATATATGAGGCAGTTTTCAGTTTAGACGGCGATAGCGACAATTCCACAATTTCTACTCATATAAAAAACATACGGGCGAAATTAAGTAAACTGGACATACAGCCGATTTCAACAGTCTGGGGGATTGGATATAAATGGATGTAATAAAAACAAGCTCATTAAAGGCATCCTTCTGGCGATTTCTCCTTATGTTGATTTCCGGTCTGACCGGGTCTGTTGTTGTTCCGTTTGCTATAATGCTCCTTACCGTTCATTTAGGGTATACTAATTATGCAAACTATTCTGAGCAGGGAGTAAAATATATCGCTCCGATTATCGCGGCAACACCAGATTTATCAGAGGTTGAACTACCTGTGGGCATTAAGTTTCTGCGACTCGATAAGAATTATAATATTCTTGAAACAACACTGGATGAAGCTGATTTGAACAGAGCAATGGAATATGCTATTTCCGGAAAAACCAGCAATGGCTCTAAAAAACAATATAGACTTGTTACTCGTGAAAATGAGTATGTTATTCTTCAGTATTACGTTGGCTCACAGTTTACTAACAGCTGGATGAACGAGCATTTTCCATCACCGGAAAAACTGCTATATATCGTGACAGGCGTTAACTGCATTGCAGTTTGCGTCATTCTGACAAGCAGGTTTTCCAAAAAGCTGCGGCTTCAATTAAATCCGCTTTTTGAAGCTACGGCGGAAATATCGGCTCAAAATCTTGATTTTAATGTAGGCCATTCGAATGTAAAAGAATTTGAAGATGTTTTGTTATCGTTTTCAAATATGAAAAACAGCCTAAAAAAAGCTCTGGAACAGCAATGGAAAATGGAACAGATGCAAAAAGAACAGATTGCAGCGCTGGCTCATGATTTGAAAACTCCGTTGACTGTTATTCAGGGGAATATTGATTTGATAAGCGAAACCAGGCTTGATGATGAGCAAAAGACATACACAGGCTATATCGCAGACAGCTCAGAGCAAATGCAGCTTTATATTAAAGCGCTTATTGAGATTTCAAGAGCGTCGGCAGGTTATCAGCTAAATAAAGAAAGTGTCGATTTTTCATCGTATATAGCTGACCTCCGGGAACAGACAGAGGTTTTGTGTACTACAAAAGATATACGGTTGGACTGGAATACAGCTTCGGACTGTTCAACACTTGAAATTGATACTATGCTGACAGAGCGCGCGATAATGAATGTTGTAAGTAATGCATTAGAATACTCTCCGATCAACGGAACCGTTTATATAAAAATTCAATATGCCGAAAAACATTTGCGAATTTGTGTGGTTGATGAGGGTAAAGGCTTTAGCGATGAAGCTCTGCGTCATGCACAGGAGCAGTTCTTTATGGATAACAGCAGCAGAAATTCTAAAATGCACTTCGGAATGGGGCTGTATATAGTAGACTCCATTATGAAACAGCATGGCGGACAGCTAATCATAGAAAATGATATAACTACTCACGGGGCAAAAGTGATAATGGATATTCTCTGCTGAACAATAATGTAAAAGGACGGAGTTCCACGATGTAAGCCCAGTCATTTACAGCTTACTCATAAATTAAAATACGCTGTTTTCATGTCAATATTTTTTTCTGAAATTGACAACCGCAGAAAATACGTCTATAATATATTTACTACATCCGTAAGATTTAAGAAGAGATTTGAGATGAACAATTTACCGCAGATTTCTGAAGCTGAATTTGAAAAGGGACATGGCAAGCGCTTATGCCAGCGCGATCAATGAAATACTTCCTGACTGTGTGCAGGTGGCAGACAGTTTTCATCTCTTACAGAATCTGCTTGACCGCCTCAAAGACATTTTAAGGAAGAACTGCCGCATTATAAAAGAGCAGCGGAAAACAGGAAAAAAACAGGAATTAGTCAGGAACATCCGGAACCGGTGGCAGCATCTGGAAAACAGAAAATATGCCATGATTGTGGAAGAATTCGAGGGTTCAGTTGCCAGTGCGAGAAAATACATACTGATGACGGATGAGGAAGTGGAAAAGCTGGACGAAATCAAAAAATGCCAGAAACGCGTAACGCAGGCGGACGGATACATAAACATGATTTATAAGATGCTGCGTGACGGCGTGAGGATGACACTATAGGGAAAAACATTGGCATCATAAAAGAAAAATATCCCATTGTCCGGGAGGCAGGGGAAATGCTTCACGAATTTCATTCGATCATAATGGGAGACATCCCTGAAAAACTGGATGAATATCTCCTCAAATATGAAAAAAACAAACAGAATCATTTTGCAACGGAATAAAAAAATATATCGCTCCCGTCAAGAATGCGATATATTTAGATGTAAGTTCTGGATTTGTTGAAGGAAACAACAACAAATTCAAACTCCTTAAACGTATTGTATATGGAAGATCCGGATTAGTCAACCTTGCAAAAAATGTTTTCTGGCATTTAGAAGCAGGGATCCATTACTTAATCTATTTAATTTAATATAAATTGGCTGCTCGAATTTTGAATCATAGCAGCCATTTCTTATATCTCTATATACCTAAAGTTGAGAAAGAACCATCATTGCCAGTCTGCCTTACAATTATGCTGATTTGTTCTCCCTTTTTGGAAAATGTATCCACTGCTTAAAATTTGAAGTACAAGGTATATTTTCACATATGGTCACGGATTTACATTTACCCGACAACTCTTTAAACCGGGAGTTGTCTCAATTATTCGATTACCCAATATCCATCATAGGCATATCCAGTTTTTCCGATCAACAAATGTTCAGATTTGGTGAAACCTGCTTTCTGAATCGCTTTAATTCTTTCTACTGCATATATTGGAGCCTTGGTAAGCACGCCTTTACATCCCAACGTTTCCTCAAGTTTTGGCGTAATAAGTGAAAAAATATCGCACAATACATCTTCTTGT
>CATJJD010000162.1 GCA_949740385.1 uncultured Lachnospiraceae bacterium | reverse complement strand
TGAGGATGACAAGAACGGTATGGTAACCCTTACCCCGAACAAGGTAGGAACCGCTTACCTGGTTATCCGTGATGAGAAGACACAGAATGTTGTAAAGACACTTCCGATCGTGATCGTTGCACAGCGTAAGCCGGTATCCATTTCACTGGATAAGTCGTCTGTGAGCCTTACAAGCGGTTTCACAAGCGCAACTTACGAGGATAAGGCAGAGGTTACAGTAAGCGTAAAGGATCAGTACGGAGAGGATTATCCGACTGGTACCGGAGTGACGGCAGAGGCAGCACAGGCTAATACAACGACTCCGAGCACGAAAGTGGACATTGTTTCCGTAAGTGGTGTTGCAGACAATAAATTTACAGTTACAGCAGTTTCTTCTGTTAATTTCGAGCAGTTTGGAAAAGATGCAAAGAAGGCTACCACGAATGTTACGGTTAAGTTTGGTGATTTATCAAGAAAGCTGACTGTAAATGTGGCAAAAGCAGCTGACCCGGCTAAGGTAAACGGTTATATGGTAGATGCATCTGCGACAAGAGTCGATGCGATCATCAAGGCCGATGCAACAAAGGACACAACAGTTAGTTTCCAGACTTTTGGAACGGTAAACGGTGCAAAAGCTTCTGTAGTGGAAGGCGATTTTAGTGCGATCTTAAGCAAGGGCGGTAAAGATCTTTATACGATCAGTACCACTTCCCCGAAAGCAATTGCGGTTAATCCGGTAAATGATATTGTTGATCCACACCCTGCTGTTCTTGAAATTACGAGCGGTGGTGCAATCAAGCTCAACATAAATGACCGGAGCAGCGGATGGAAACTGGAAGCCGGTGCATACACCTTAAAAGTGAAAGTCAACAATAAGGAAGTATCAAAGACACTCGTAGTTACGGATACACAGCCGAAGGTTGAAGTAAGACGTGTAAAGACAACGAGCAATTCGGTTAAGGATTGTTTCGAGATTTACTACGACGGCAAGAAGCAGGACAGTCCGACTGTAAACTACTACAACGCAGCGAAACCGGCTGTAAATGTTACTGAGAATGCTGGCACGGTATCAATTTCCTACGCAATCGTAACCATCGATTTAGGAAACGGCAACAGTCTTACACAGAAGGTAAATATCGGTCTGACAGTCAGAGTCGAATAATTACGTTCTAAAATAAGCAATCATTTTTAAGAGAGGGCTTCGGCCCTCTCTTATTTTGAAAACAATTCAGCCAAAGATTAACGAATACGAAACACATTTCCCATACAGTACTGCAAGTATACGACTGCATTTTCCGGGAAGAACATATGGAATCGAAACATGAGAAAAAATTGAGTGCAAAATAAGAGAAAGCCGAAGCTCTCTCTTAAATATTTTCTGGTATGAAAAAGTGCCGGCTCTCTCTTATTTGCTTCTGACACGATTACGGAATCTGCTTTGTATAAAATTTTGCTCTGTCTGACGATCTCCCCTGACAGAATAACGGATACGGCAGCCAGTGTTGTAAATGAATTTATCCCATGCAAGAAAACAACAGTTCACTTAATACGCCCAGTCTATGTACACCTTCGCTTTGACCGGCTGATAAGATTCCCCCGCATAGCTGATGCTGAACTGATCAATTGACTCTTTTTCAAAGCAGTTCAGATATTTTCCGGAACATCCCAGTATCTCATCATTGCCATCATAAAATATGACAGTCGCATGGATATTGGAGAGCTTCTTTCCGCTCAGATCAATCGCGGCAAAGCGTCCTTCAATGACATCCAGTTCCGTGCTGACGCTGATTTTTTTGCTGTAGTTTTTGTACTTTGATTTCGCAACGGAAAAGCTGCCTTTGTAGCTGTTGTAATTGACCGTGTGACAAAATTCATCCCGCGGAGCCGGAAAGAACAGCGCTGCCGTGGACTTTCCGCCCGGACAGAGGTTGGACTGTTTTTCTTTGGAAATGCTCTTTTTATCTCCGTCGAGAAAGCTTACGTTTGCGGTGAGTTTGACCTTAAGGCTGCCGATGCGCTGGCACAGCATGATCTGACCAAAAAAGGTATCTCAATGGAGCATATTCACCAGTATGTGTTTTCCAGAAAGACAGTATGGAGCAGAAACGAAACATATGAAAAAATTGAGAGTAAAATAAGAGAGAGCCGAAGCCCTCTCTTAAATGTTTTTTGGTATTGAAAGTAATTACTCTACTCTGACAGTCAGACCAAGATTTACTTTCTGTGTAACGTTATTATCTCCTACCTTAACCCGGACATATGCATAGGAAACAGATACGGTTTTATTATTCTCACCTGTTACCGAGTCACCCTTAGCATTGAAGAATTCTATCTTTGCATCTTCCTGCTTGTTTCCGTTATAGTAAATTTCGAAGCACTCCGTAACAGATCCACCCGTTGTCTTTACACGGTTCACGGTAATCTTCGGCTGTGTATCGGTAACTACAAGCGTCTTCTTAACAGTCTTTGCAGTCTTACCAGTTCCAATAGTAACTTCCAATGTATACGCACCAGCTTCCAGTTTCCAGCCAGTATCGATATCGTTTACGCTAAGCGTAATTGCACCGCTGCTGATTGCAAGTACATTTACTTTCGTTCCGTCAATCGGCTCAACTACAACTGCTGAAGGCGAAGTTGTATTAACTTTATACTCAGTTGTACCCTTCTTCAAAACAGCGCTAATGTCCTCAGTGATTAAAGAAGCCTTCACGCCACCTATTGTTCCAAAGGTCCGGAACGTAACGGAAGTATTGGCATCAGCATCAGTTCCGATAACAGCATCAACTCTTGTCGCAGAAGCATCAACCACATAATCCTCTGCATTTCCTTCTGCTGCCGGTGTAACATTAACCGTAAATTTTCTTGACAATTCTTTGAATTTCACAGTTACAGTAACTGGCTTTTTCTCGGTTACATTCTGATCAGCTTTAACAGTAATCTTATTTTTATCAACATCCACGCTTGCAATAGACGCATTATTAGTCTCTGTAGTCACATCGTTGGCTTCAATCTTAACCTCTTCACCATACTGATCTTTTACAGTTACAATAACATCTGCAGAATCCTTATAGGTTCCATTCTTAAAATAGGTAAGGTTGACAGACGACTTATCCAGTGAAAGAGATACGGGCTTACGCTCTGCAACGATTACGATCGGAAGCGTCTTTACAACATTCTGTGTCTTCTCATCACGGATAACCAAGTAAGCGGTTCCTGCCTTGTTTGGGAAAAGTTTTACCATACCCTTCTTGTCATTATCATCACTCTGTTCTACAACCAGTGTATCCACATCGGAGGATTCAACCGTGAAGTTGGAAATATCGGTGGAAGTAGTCTTTGCGGAATCCGTCATCTGGATATATGCAACTCTGTCGGTATCATTTACTGCAAGCTTTGTCTCCTTAACAGTCGCAAATGATGCCTTATCGTCATTGCCAATCTTTACAGCCCATCCGTCGATTGCTGCCGCGTCAACTGCCGTAACAACAAGACCCTTTCTCTCAACAACGGTCTCGGTTCCCGTTGCATTATCCCACTTTCCGCTGTGGTATACCACATCAAAGGTAGCGGTGTCGCCGATCTTATCCAGATAGAGACCTTCTGTTGTAACATAGCCGCCTGCAGCAATGTTGGTATCGGTAACCGTTACGGTTCCGTTGCCCGGATACTCAACCGTATCAAGGATGACGCCCTTCGCATCCATCGTCTGGCCCTTAACCTTCGTCTCTTTTCCAACGACTACTGTGTTGGACTCAAGGCCAACGCCAGCAACAACACCGTCAGTAGCAGTAAAGGTCTTCTCGGTATCGCCGATCACTACCTTGTACTCCTTGCCGTCCTTCATATCCTGGTAAGTGGTAACGAGGCCCTTCTCAGCATCGTAGCTC
>CATJJD010000161.1 GCA_949740385.1 uncultured Lachnospiraceae bacterium | reverse complement strand
ATTTTTGTTCCTGCGCATCACTGGTGCATACTGCGGTAGCGGCTGGGGGAGACGCCGGTCTCCTTGCGGAACACCCGGGTAAAATAGGCGTAGTCCCCGTATCCAACCATGCTGGCGACAATTTTGATCGGAAGGGGCGTGTCCTTGAGAATCTTTTTCGCCGTGTCCAGCCGGGCTTTTGTAATATACTCCACAATGGACATATCCGTCTTGCTCTTGAAGGCGCGCATCAGGTACTGCGGGTTAAAGTGAAGCGCCTCGGCGATGCCGGTCACTGTGATGTTGTCCACCATGTGCTCCTGAATGTATTTTTTCACCTCAAGCTCCACATTGCGCTCCCGGTCGGCCAGTCCCCGCTCTTTGATCTCCATATCGGACATTCCGCCCCAGTTAATGGATTTTTCCGTATCCTGTCCGTTCTCCGCCGCCTCCATCTTTCGGACAAGCTCCGTCAGAACCCGGGAGAACTCTTCGTAGTTGATGGGCTTTAGGATGTAGTCGTAGCACTGGAGCTGAATGGCTTTGCGCATATAGTCGAACTCCGGATGGCAGGTTACCAAAATGCAGTTGATCTTCTTCTTCTGCACCTGCAGCCACTCGAGAAGCTGCAGGCCGGAGCCTCCGGGCATCTCGATGTCGCAGATCATAATTTCGGGGCGGTGCTCTTCGATAATACGGATTGCCTCCCGCATACTTACAGAGCGGAATATTTTTCGGATTCCGCAGCATCGCCAGTCCACATTTTTCTCCAGCGCGTCGATGGTGCGCGGCTCGTCGTCCACCAGCAATACGTTGTACATAACAATCCTCCGTTCTTTTTTGTGTGTTATTCCAAAACCGGAAGGTACAGCTCCACGATCGCGCCCCCGGAGAGGGCGTTTCTCGCAGACATCTGTATCTGCTGCCCGTAGAGAATATCCATCCGCTCCACGGCGTTCTCAATTCCGACGCCCAGCCCCTCCTGATGCTCTCTGGTGGCGGCAAAACGGGCAATCTGCGAGAGGGTATCGGGGTCAAAGCCGTCTCCGGTGTCTGCGATCATCAGATTTAAGGTGTTCTGCCTGATGCTGGCAAGCACGTAAATGAAGGTTTTGCGCTCCCCTGACATGCCGTACTTGATGCAGTTTTC
Organism: uncultured Lachnospiraceae bacterium; assembly: GCA_949740385.1. GTDB lineage: Bacteria > Bacillota > Clostridia > Lachnospirales > Lachnospiraceae > Roseburia. The sequence goes on along the minus strand of CATJJD010000161.1, from coordinate 20,131 downwards.
CACAAAGGTCTGGATGACCAGAGGCGGAAGCATGAGCTGTGCTGCCGCCGCCTCCCACTCCACGAAGAAGTCGAACCGGTCCAGGTAGCGCTCCTTTTGGATATTCAGGTAATTTTCCACATGGCGCAGCTCCTGCTCCACCGCCACAAAGTCCACCCGCAGGTTCACGATATAGCGGAAGTATTCCGTCAGGTAGAGAACCATCTTTTTAATAAGAGGAAACTCGTCACGCTCGTAAGTGTATATGATGTTTAAGGCGTTCAGTATAAAGTGGGGGCGGATCTGCTGGCTGATGTACTTAAGCTGGGTCTGCTGCTCCTTTAACCTTGTCCGGTACAGGTTGAATTCCAGCTCGTTCAGCTCGTCCATCGTCTGGTTGAAGCGCGCGAACAGCCGGTCGAATTCGTCGAATGCCCGCTTGTCGGGCATCGGAATGCGGTAGTCGGTGTTGCCCTCCCCGATGAGCTGCATCGCGTCGTCGATGGCCCGCACCGGAACGGCGATCTTGCGCCGCAGCCACAGCGTGACGACGGGAACCATCAGCACGGACAGAAAGGCCAGCAGGAAAATGCCCTTGTTCAGCAGCGGAATGTCCTCCACCAGGGAAGTCTGGGGAATCAGAATGCCGAGGGTGACGTCCTCCTGAGATTTTTGGGCAAGATAGTTGTAGTGGAGCCGGCTGCGCGCCGTAAGACGGCCCACCGATGCGCCATTTTTGGCAATCAGGGTGCGGGTCTCGTCGTCCGGCAGAGAGCTGCGGTTGGTACTGTCCACCAGATAGACAGAGCCGCGGTAGCCGGCGTTGTTTAAGTTTAAGGTTTCGGCCAGTGTCTCCATGGGAATCCAGACGCCGCCGTAGAAGCGGTTATAGTTCTTTATAATAAGAAGATACTGCGCTCCTTTTATGGTGACAAGCTCCCAGTGGTTGTAGCTGCCGTGGCCGCTTTGCACCCTCGTGGTGATATAGTCGTTAACGTGAGGGTTTGTCAGGCCGCGGAAGAGGAAGTTCCCCAGGTTCTCGTAGTAGACGAAGGCTCCCTGCACTTCACGGTAGCTGTTGGCCAGCGTAATCATCCAGCTTAATGTGTCGGATTCGTACACCAGATACTCCTCCTTCGGGGTGCTGCGGCTGTAGCCCTTCAGGTATGCGTAGCTCTTGTTGGAGTTCCAGTATTCGATAAAGGCGTGATCGATCTGATCCAGCAGGTTTTCCAGCTGGTTCTGGGAAATCTGCATGGAGCTGACGTTGCTGTCGATCATCTGCTGCCGCATGTTGATAAAGCCCATGACGCAGGAGACGATGGTGACGCACACGATTACGGTCATGACCGAAAGGGGCAGAAGCACAACGCGCCGGACCACGGACTGATACTTTTTTTTCATAAAACGTCCCTCCTCGTCCATATTATACCGCCAAACGGCTGTAAATACCATAAAAACAGGATTTTCGCCGGATATGCATTTGTTTTTATCCAAATGTTTTCGCATATTCGGAGGGAAAAACAGGCATATTGCGCATATCACACATTAACGTGTTAAAGTTTTAATTGGTAATCTTTACAAAAAAACTGTACAAATAGCACAAATGCTGTGCATCAGTTTTGTTGATTTTCACAAAAAGAAGTGCTATACTAACGTAACAAAATGAAAGGGAGGTGCATGGAATGTATACGATTGATCCATCAATGTCCTTTGCAGAGGCGGTTCGCTTTTATGAGGAGTATGCAAAGCGGGCCAGAAGCTGTGGGCGTAAGCCGGTATCCTTTTTGAGATTTATCACCGGCAGATACTAATGGCGGCCGGAATGCAAAAACAGGACTATATCAGAGGAGCGCCGTTGCAAAAGCAGAGAAGATCTGCCGGAGCAATGGCTCTTTTTTATGTGAAATTTCGGAGTGTTTTTGCGCAGAAACGAGAAAGGCATATATAATGGAAGATGATATAATAATTTACCGGGAGTCCGCATGCGAGGGCTTTTTTACTTGTACAAAACTCCGGATAATGATATAATAAAAAACACATAAGGTGAGAATTAAGAGCGCTGAGCGAGATTTCCAGTCGGATATAAAGTTAAAAAACAAAATATAATCTTACGTGAAGGAGATGTGACATGAGTAATATTGCTTGGAATGACAGCTACTTAATCGGTGTTGATTCGATCGACAAAGAGCATAAGAAGCTTTTTTCGACCATCAACAAGCTGCTGAAATTCATTGACATCGAGGAGAAGAGCGAGTGGGCTTGCCGTGAGGGTGTAAAGTATCTGAAGAATCACACCATAGAGCATTTTGAGCACGAAGAGGCGTACATGAAGTCGATTAACTACGATGAGTTCGACGTACATAAGCGCCTGCACGACAACTTCCGTACAAAGACTCTGCCGATGCTGGAGGCGGAGATGGAGGAGAACCATTATTCTCTGGAGTCTATCCGTCATTTTCTGGGTGTCTGTATCGGGTGGGTGGTATCTCACACGCAGACGGAGGATCAGGCGATTGTGGGACGACGGATCAGCAAGTGGAAGGACCTGCCGAAGGGGAACGAGGTAGAGGCGCTGGAAACAACCATTACCGAGCTTGCGAAGGAGATGCTTCACGTCGACGCAAAGATAATAAGCGAGCAGTACGCCGGCGAAGATTTCGGAAAGATGATGTGCTTCCGGTTCAATTACCGGGGAGCGGGCAAGGAGCGCTGGGAGATTACGATTATATTTGAAGATAAGCTGATGATTCGGATTGTGGACGGCATTATGGCCACGTCCAGGACCGAGCCTTCCAGAATTGACGATATGACAATCAATGTCACCCGCTATCTCTGCCGCCAGTTTCTGGAGAAGATCCGTGAGAGCTTCCCGGGAATCGACCTTGCGGAGCTGGAGAAGGAGAGCCTTCTGACCCACGAGCAGGTGCTTAAGTCCTTTGAGCGCATGCCTCCGGCGGTCAGCCTGCTGTACGGCACGGGGGAGGGGTATTTCGCCTTCAGCATCGCCACAAAGGAATCGGTCAGCGGAAAGTTCCAGTCTACGGTGGACCCGGCACATGTGATGGAGGCCGTGAAGGAATTCATGACCAGAAAGGACGAGGAGCAGGAGCGGCGTCTGCCGAAGGTGCTGATCGTGGACGACTCGGACTTTATGCGGGTTCGTATGGCCAAACTGCTCGGGGATAAATACGACATTGTGCAGGCCAGCTCCAGCATAGCGGCGATCAAGATCATAACGCTGAACCGGCCGGATCTTGTACTGATGGATTACGAGATGCCGATCTGCGACGGCAGACAGGCGCTTGAGATGATACGCTCGGAGAAGGACATTGCGGATGTGCCGGTTATTTTCCTCACCGGAAAGGGAGATATTGAGAGTGTGCGCAAGGTTATGTCGCTCAAGCCAGAGGGTTATCTGCTCAAGACCATGCCGGAGGAAAATATTAAGAAGACAATCGACGATTTCTTTGAGAAGAGAAAGAAATAGAGTCGGCGGTAATTTGAGGGAGCCGTCTGCCGAAAGGGCAGCGGCTCCTTTGGCGTGTGGAAAAAAGCCCGGCGTTTATAAAAAGTTTTGTGTCCTCCGCTGTTTGATTTGCCCGGATACGGGAAATACTGGTAGAAAAGGAGGTAGGAGATGAAGCTGGACTGGCGAAGCAGCGGAAAAATTCTCGGGCTTGTGGCGGGGGCGTATCTGATTCTGTCCTACGCCCGTCCGGTACTTAAGATGGCGGGACGGTGTGCGGCGGCGCTTGTGCCTCTTGTGCTGGGGGCGGCCGTGGCCTACGTGGTTAACATTCTGATGAGCTTTTTTGAAAAATACTATGAGGTGATATGCAGGCGCGCCGCGATCCGAAGGCTGAAGCGGCCCCTGTGTCTGTTTCTGGCGTTTTTAACCGTATTTCTCGTCCTTGTGGCCCTGTGCCAGATGCTGGTGCCGCAGCTGCTGGGATGTGTGGACCTGATACTGCAGCGGTTTCCGGATACCTTCGACATCGTGTACGACTGGCTGGAGAAGCGCTATCAGATCAGCGCCTATCTGTCGGAGCAGGTTCTGGCCTGGACTGCAGATCCCCCTTCCTGGGATCACATCCTGGAGGATGCCTTCTCTGCGGCGCTGGTGGGAATCTCAGAGGCCATGAGCTCCCTCGGGACGGTTTTCACATCCGCTTTTTCCGTGCTGTTCAACACCGTGATCGCGCTGGTGTTTGCCGCCTACGTGCTCATGCGGAAGGAGAAGCTGGGGCGGGATCTTACATGTGCGGCCGTGCGGTTTATTCCGGATAAGGCGAGGAACAGGCTGTCGCACATTGTGCGCACGCTGGATCTGGCCTTTCACCGGTTTATCGTGGGACAGTGTGTGGAGGCGGTGATTCTTGGATTTTTGTGCATTGTGGGAATGTGGATCTGCCGCCTGCCCTACGCGGGAATGGTTGGCTGCCTGATCGGCTTTACGGCGCTGATTCCGGTTGCCGGGGCCTACATCGGAGCGGCGGCGGGCACCTTTATGATCTTTACCGTATCGCCGCTTAAGGCTGCCTTTTTTCTGGTGTTCGTGTTCGTGCTGCAGCAGATCGAGGGGAACCTGATCTACCCCAGGGTTGTGGGCAATTCCATGGGGCTTCCGGGAATCTGGGTGCTTGCGGCGGTTGTTGTGGGGGGCGCGGCCTTCGGGATACCCGGAATTTTGCTGGGCGTACCCCTTGCGGCGGCGGCCTATCAGCTTCTGCGGGAGGAGCTCGGGTAATATCACACAAATTTGCAGTGGAAAAATCCACCGAATGCGAGTACAATAGAGGATGGCTTACAGAGCCGGGACGGAGGATAAGTGTGATGAAGAAGGGCCTGATTATGGAAGGCGGCGCCATGCGGGGGATGTTCACCGCCGGCGTAATTGATGTGATGATGGAGCATGAGATTGTCTACGACGGGGCGATCGGCGTGTCGGCCGGAGCCGTGTTCGGCTGCAATTATAAGTCCGGGCAGCCGGGGCGCGTGATTCGGTATAATGTGGCGTACTGCAAAAATCCCCACTACGCGGGTCTGCGCACGCTGGTGAAGACGGGGGACATATTCGGGGAGCAGTTCTGCTACCACGATGTACCCGACCGGCTGGACCCCTTTGACTACGAGGCTTACCGAAAAAATCCCATGGAGTTTCACATCGCTGCCACCGACGTGCAGACCGGAGCTGCGGTTTACCGGCGGGTGGACGCGTGCGACAAAGAGGGGCTGCAGTGGCTGAGAGCCTCCGCGTCCATGCCCCTTGTGTCCAATATTATAAAAATCGGGGATTACGAGCTGCTGGACGGGGGAATTGCGGACGCCGTCCCGGTGGAGTATTTTGCGGGGATCGGATATGACCGAAACGTGGCGGTGCTTACGCGCCCGGCGGACTACCGCAAGCAGAGGTACCAGGCGATGCCTCTTGTGCAGGCGAGACTGCGGAGATACCCGAAGATGGTGGAGGCGATGGCTGGCCGCCACGAGCGCTACAACGCTCAGATCGAAGGAATTGCGGCGCAGGAGAGGGCGGGAACGCTTTTTGTCATCCGGCCGCCGAAGGCAATTGACGTAAGCCCCGTGGAGCGCCGCAGAGAAAAGCTGCTTGCGGCCTACCGGATGGGGCGAATGGAGATGGAGCGCAGACTGCCGGCCCTTTTGGAGTATCTGCAGTAGCCCCTGCTACAGAAAATGATAGATCAGGATTGCGATAAGCACGCCGATGATTCCCGCGATGGTAATCTTGATGGTCAGCCCGAAGGTGATAACCAGGATTCCCAGATCCAGCACCAGCGGGCTGGACAGTCCGAAGGTCTGCCCGTAGCCGAGCCAGTGCAGGAAGGACACGCCGGAGGCCAGCTCACCGATAAAGCCTCCGAGCACCACACCCACCAATATCAGAAGGACCAACGCCCAGTAATTCTTGCCGACACCTCTTGCCATAGACAACCTCTCTTTTCTTATTATAAATTAACATGTCAGACCGCCGGTCCTGTTTTAACCGGATTTTGCGGCGGAATTTTCTATGTCATTCTATCACAGAAAAAACATCCCTGCAATCGCCAAAAGGCAGAAAGTGTGGTATACTGTCCGTGGCAATATTACTTTTCAGAGATCGGAGGATTACCATGAAGCTGACAACGCTGTGTTATATTGAGCAGGACGATCATTACCTGATGCTTCATCGCGTAAAAAGAGAGCATGATTCCAACCGCGGCAAGTGGGTCGGAGTCGGGGGCAAATTTAAAGACGGCGAGACGCCGGACGAATGTCTGCTCAGAGAGGTGAAGGAGGAGACGGGCTACAGCCTGGTGGAGTACCGGCTGCGTGGCATTATCACCTTTGTGTCCGACGAGTGGGAGCCGGAGATGATGTATCTGTACACGGCAACGGGCTTTACCGGCAGGCTTCATGAGTGCGACGAGGGCGTGCTGCAGTGGATTGCGAAGAGTGAGATCAAAAGCCTGAATCTCTGGGAGGGAGATCGGATATTTTTTGACCTGCTGGAGGAGGAGACGGGCGTATTTTCTCTGAAAGTGCGCTACGAGGGGGAGCGGCTGGCGGAACAGAAGATTGTGAAGGATATAACGGGCGAGCACCGCAGAAACGCGGATCTGATTGACGAGGCGTGTGCCGCCAGCAGGGCAAAGACAAGCTTTCTCCCCGAGATGTCCCACGACATCCGCACGCCGATGAACGCGATTATCGGCATGACGGGGATTGCCCTGTCCGAGAAGGATGTGCCGGAGCGGGTGAAGTACTGCCTGGAGAAAATACAGACGGCCTCGGGGCACATGATGTCGCTGCTGAACGAGGTGCTGGACATATCCCGCATCGAGAGCGGCAAGATCGTTCTGCACCGGGAGCGGACGGAGATGGCGGACGTTATCCACGAGATTCTTGTGGTGGTGATGCCCCAGGCGGAGGCCAAAAGGCTGCAGTTTCGCTTTCACCTGGGAAAGATGGAGCAGGAGTGCGTGATGACGGACGCCGTGCGGTTAAAGCAGATCTGCCTGAACCTGCTGTCCAACGCGGTCAAGTATACGAAGGAGGGGCGCGTGGACTTTTCGCTGTCTGTCGAGGATGAGGGAAGCGGAGGGGTGCGCATGAGAGCCGTCGTGACGGATACGGGAATCGGCATCGCGCCGGAATTTCTCGAGCGCATCTTTGAACCATTCGAGCGGGAGAGCAGCTCCACCGTGAGCAAAATACAGGGAACCGGGCTTGGCATGGCAATCACAAAACAGCTTGTGGAGATGATGAACGGAAAAATTGCCATCACAAGCGAGCAGGGCGCGGGGACAAAAGCAGTACTTGAGATTCCGCTTGAGGCCGCGCCGCAGGATATGAAACAGTATGAGCGGGCGCTTAAAGGAAAAAGAATTCTGCTTCTCACCGGGGATGATGAGCAGGCAGAGACGGTGAGGCGCATGCTGGCCGCGGTCGGCACGGAGACGGACCGGGCAAAAAACAGCGAGGAGGCCGTGACCTTCATCAATGACTGCAGCTGGAACGATACCGGGTATTTTGCGCTTCTGACTGCGGAACACATAGAGGGCGCGGAGCTTATGGAGTTTCTGCCTCTGATGCGCCGGCGGATGGGAAGCGAATTTCCGATGCTGATGCTGACGGAGGGCGACTGGAGCCAGACGGAGTATATACTGACCCGGTCAGGGTTAAACGGGTTCGTGCCCCTTCCGCTTTTTCGCAGCAGGCTCTGTCAGGCGCTGTACGAGCACACGAAGGAGGGCGGCAGGAGAAGTCCCGGGGAGAAGCAGGCGGAGGACTTCTGCTTCGAGGGACGCCGCCTGCTTCTTGTGGAGGATAACGAGCTGAACCGGGAGATCGCGATGGAGCTGCTGGCGGAGACGCAAATTGAGGTGGTTACTGCGGAGGACGGGCAGCAGGCGCTGACCTTATTTGAGGAGTCCTCCCAGGGCTTCTTTGACTTGATACTGATGGACATTCAGATGCCGGTGATGGACGGTCTTGAGGCAGCCAGGCGGATTCGCGGCCTCGGCCGCCCGGACGCGAAAGACGTGCCGATCATTGCGATGACGGCGAACGCCTTTGTGGAGGATGTACAGAACTCTCTGGATGCGGGCATGAACGCGCACATTTCAAAGCCGATGGACATGAGCCGCGTGCTTCCGTGCATGGGAAGATACCTGGGAGAAGGAATAGAGAGACAGAGGAGACAATGAGAGAATATCAGGAGTGTTATATAAAGAATCTGAAGCAGGTTCAGGATCTGACGGATGTGACAAAGCTGGATTTTGGAGATATGGGGGGGTTGTTTGCGCGCAGAGAGCGGATGCACAGTCAGGCGCGTGAGCTGGTACGGGAAAATACGCAGCTGATACGGGACAATCTGTTTCCGGCTCTGGACGATATCGTGTCGGTCTCTCCGGAGGAGGCCGCGTCTCTGGAGGAGTTTGCCATCGCCCTTGCAGGCGGCTTTAAGCAGCTGGATCTGGTGCTGGGATACACGATCCACGACGCTCTTATCACCTACGCGAGACACTGGGAAAAGCAGGAGCTGCTCATCCAGGAGCTCTACTATACCGGACTTGCCCTCTTCTACATGCAGACCAGGATCGCCTCCACGGGAAAGAGCCTGTACAACTGGAAGATCGGGATGGTGTTCGGGGAGGCAGCCTCCTATATCCGGCGCTACGACGAGCTGGAACAGGATGCGACCCGGGGCTTTGTCCATCGGGCCATGGCAAACCTTGCGCTTGTGTACCACAACGCCGGCACGGCTGCGGAGGCAAGAAAGAAGGCGGAGATTATCCGCCGTTCCCTGCAGGTGCTTACAGACCCGGTCTTTCAGAGGAAGACGCCGTCTCTGCCCTGGGATATGTTTATTACGAGATCCCATCAGGAGCGCACCACGCTGATGACCCACCTGAGAAACGGGACGGACGACGTGCAGATTGTCCGGGAGGTGATGGAGTCGGCCCAGTTCGTCTGGAACAGGCAGCTGGAGAGCAGCAGAAAGCGAGGCGTCCCGATGGCGGTCCGCTGGGCCATGGAGTACGAGATGGCGCTGTATCACTGCGGCGTGCAGACGCTGGAGGAGCTGCTGCAGCACATGGAGGACGCCTACATGGAGCGGCGAACCGACGATTACTCGGACGACGGCGTGTATGTGAACATTCTTCATGTGGGGCTGTACGCGGAGTATCTGATGCGGGACGAGTCTCTGGTGTGGAAGAAAAAGGAAGTGTTAAAGTATATGTACCGGATGCTGATTCCCTACGTGAAGAACGCGCCCAACAGCTACCTGAACGCGGGAATTACGCGCAATCTTCTCGAGACGTTAAAGACGTATGTGGAGTATCCCGACGGCATGACCTACAAGGATTTTCTGCTGAAGCTTGTCGTCTGCCGCGATCCGGATTCCTACGCCTTCAGCCTTGAGACGGCGGAGGTCTCCGCCATGCTCATGCGGGCCATGATCGAGAACGATCCGAAGGCGCTGGCGGAGCTTCCGGGAGTCGGCAGCGCCGCCAGAGCGGCGCGGTATGAAAAGGAGCTGGTGGCGTTCGCCTACGAGAGCGGTATGCTGCACGATGTGGGAAATATCGCCTTCGGGAGCGTGGTCCGAAGATCCGGGCGGGCCTGGTTCGAGGAAGAGTACCGGATGTACACCTGTCACGCCTTTGCGGGCTTTCAGATGCTGGGACAGTGCGATTCCACCAGGCCGTATGCCATGACGGCATTGGGCCACAACGCTTATTTTAACGGCAAAGGGGGCTATCCGCAGGAGTATGTGCGGTCGGATAATCCGGAGGCGGTAGTGACGGACATTGTGGCGGCCTCCGCGTATCTGCTTCGAATGACGTCCCGCCAGCCCTGCTCCACATATCCGTGTCTGACAGTGCCGGAGACGGTGGAGCGCATGTGCGGGCAGGCGGGAGAACGCTTTTCACCGCTTGTGTGCGGTCTGGCGCGAAAGCTTGTGCCGGAGCTGTCCGAGTATGTGAAGACGGGAGATGCGCAGGCGTACCGCAGAGCCTTCGGACGACTGCTCAGCGAACAGGCATAAGTGATTAAACATCCAGAATCCGGTTGATTACTGACTGGAGTTCTGGATGTTTTCGCAGCTGATATAAGAGCTCCTGCTCGTTCTGTGTGATTGCAAAATCCGCAGACTCCGGAGGGCCGACAGAAAAAGCCTCGTATGGTTTGCTGATCTGATACAGCTCACAGAGAGCAAGAAAGGTTTCCGTGCGCGGGAAGGACTGGTCGCTCTCCCATCCGTAGATCGTTTTGGCCGATACTTTTAAATCATATTCATTTTCCAGTTCGCTCATCACATCGGTCACGGTCCAGTCATGTTGAAGCCGGTATGACTTTAATTTTGCCCCAATTTTAAATCGCGCCATTTGAATAAGGTTCTCCTAAGTTAATTTCTAGTTAAATCTTATATACCTACAGTTACAACATCAAGGGATTCTGTTTTGCCAGGAATGGTAAAGGAAAAACCGGTAAAAATTTCTTATTTATCCAGAAATTTCCATCGCTGTTTTTTTATTATACAACAAGAGAAGGACAATAAGGATTGACAAAATGCAAAACGAAGGATATTATAGTATTTTAGTAGGATTTGTATAAGGGTATTAGATTATATTTTCTGTGAGAGCGGGAGGACGTATGAGAATTTCTACGAAAGGACGCTATGCGCTGCGGCTTATGGTGGACCTTGCGCGCAACAGCGGTGCGGGGCCGGTGAGCCTTAAGGACATTGCAAGGCGGCAGGATATTTCGGATAAGTATCTGGAACAGATTATTTCCGTGCTGAATCGGGCAGGCTATGTCAGGAGTCTGCGGGGCGCGCAGGGCGGCTATTTTCTGCAGCGGCCGCCGGAGGAGTACACGGTGGGAATGATTCTGCGGCTGACCGAGGGGTCCCTTGCGCCGGCGCCGTGCGTGGACGAAGCGACCGCGCCCTGCGGGCGGCAGGAGGGCTGCGCGGCGGCTGTTCTACGGAAGAAGATAAGCGACGCGGTGTCCTCGGTGGTGGATCAGGTTACGCTGCAGGATCTGATGACATGGCAGAACGGTATCGACAGCGAGTGTGTAATCTGATCAAAGGAGCGTGACATGAGAAAAAAAGTTGTAGTCGGCATGTCCGGGGGCGTGGACTCTTCGGCGGCCGCATATCTGCTGAAGGAGCAGGGGTACGAGGTGGCGGGCGTCACGATGGGGACCGGACAGAATGAGGAGGGCGCACAAACGGCGGCAGAGGATGCGGCGCATGTGGCCCGCGTGCTGGGGATTGCCCACGACGCGGTGGATTTTGGCAGGGAATTTAAAAGGCATGTGGTGGACTATTTCGTCGCGGAGTACTTAAAGGGGCGCACGCCCAATCCCTGCAACGTCTGCAACCGCTTTGTCAAGTGGGAGGCGCTTCTGGAATACGCAGACCGGGCGGGGGCGGACTATGTGGCCACCGGACACTATGCCAGGATACGGAGGCTTGATTGCGGCCGCTACACCGTCTGCCGCTCCGCCACCGCCGCAAAGGATCAGTCCTACGCGCTGTACAATCTGACCCAGCGCCAGCTTTCCCGCACGCTGCTGCCGGCGGGAGAGTACGAAAAGACCGAAATTCGGCGGATTGCGGAAGCCGCGAAGCTTCCGGTGGCGGATAAACAGGACAGCCAGGACATCTGCTTTGTGCCGGACGGGGACTATGCGGCATTTATACGAAGGGAGAGCGGATGCGCCGCGGAGCCGGGCAATTTCGTGGACGAAACAGGCCGGGTGCTCGGCAGACATAAGGGGATCATACACTATACGGTGGGACAGCGCAGAGGGCTTGGCATATCGGCGTCTGAGCCGCTCTTCGTGCAAAAGCTGCGGCCGGAGACGAACGAGGTGGTTCTGTGCCGCTCTGAGGGGCTGTTCGGGCGAACCTGCGAGGTGTCCGACGTGAACTATATGGCCGAGAGCCGCCTTTCTGGCCCGACGCCCGCGGTCGGCCGCATCCGTTATTCCCACGGGGGATCACAGTGCACGCTGTACCCGCAGCCGGACGGAACAATTCGCTGTGTATTTGAGGAGGCGCAGCGTGCAATGACCCCGGGGCAGGCGGCGGTATTTTACAGAGAGGACGGGATTGTCTGCGGCGGAACGATCCGGAGAGCCTTCGGGGACGGGGCGGAGATTTAATTAAAGGAGGATTTAAATATGGCAAAGATTTATGGCGGAATGCAGGAACTGATCGGGAACACGCCTCTTGTGGAGCTTGCGCATCTCGAAAAGAGGTACGGGCTTGGAGCGCGTCTTCTGGCGAAGCTGGAGTACTTCAATCCGGCCGGGTCCGCGAAGGACCGCATTGCAAAGGAGATGATTGAGCAGGCGGAGGCGGACGGACGGCTTAAGCCGGGCGGAACCATCATCGAGCCCACGTCGGGAAACACCGGCATCGGCCTTGCGGCGGTTGCGGCGGCGAAGGGCTACCGCGTCATTATCGTGCTGCCGGAGACCATGAGCGTGGAGCGCCGCAACATGATAAAGGCATACGGGGCGCAGATTGTCCTCTCGGACGGAGCGAAGGGGATGAAGGGGGCCATTGAGCGGGCAAAAGAGCTGAAACGGGAGATGCCGGGCAGCTTTATTCCGGAGCAGTTCGACAACCCTGCAAACCCTGCGGCCCACCGGAAGACGACGGGGCCGGAAATCTGGAACGACACGGAGGGCCAGGTGGACGTGTTTGTGGCGGGAGTCGGCACCGGCGGCACAATCACCGGCGTCGGGGAATATCTGAAGGAGCGGAAGGCCGGCGTTAAGATCGTGGCGGTGGAGCCTGCGGACTCTGCGGTTCTTTCCGGCAGGCCTGCGGGAGCCCACCTGATCCAGGGCATCGGTGCGGGCTTTGTGCCGAAGGCCTTAAACACCGGCGTGTATGACGAGATTATCCCGGTGGAGAGCGAGGCGGCGTTTGTCTGCGCCAGAGAGGCTGCGAGGGAGGAGGGCGTCTTAGTGGGCATTTCCTCCGGCGCGGCGCTTTACGGGGCCATTGAGGTGGCAAAGAGGCAGGAGAGCGAGGGCAAAACGGTCGTTGTGCTTTTGCCGGACAGCGGGGACCGCTATTTCTCCACGCCGCTGTTTAACGGGTAAGCCGCCTGCCGTGCTGAATTTCCTCACATAATTTTAAGGAAAATTTAAATATAGTTTACACTTTATTTATTACAAACTCCGCTTATTTCAGCTATAATGGAGTACGGATAATATATAGAGGACAAAGATAACAGAGTACAGAGAAGAGGGGAATCAGAAATGTACAATCTGGAAAAATATGTGAGTCAGCACATGGAAGAGGCGCTGGACGAGATCGTGCGCAACAGCTTTATGTCGGATGAGTTTCTCGAATTTATGCAGGAGAACACGAAGCCGCTGGACACCCTTATGGCGTATTACCGCTGTGCGCTCATGGAGATAGAGACGAAGTTTCGGGTATTGAACGAACAGTTTTCGCTGGAGTACGACCGCAACCCCATCGAGTCTATCCGGACGCGCATCAAGTCATACGAGAGCATTGTCCGCAAGGTGCGAAAGAAGGCAATTGCGCTTAACATCGGGTCGCTGGAACAGAATATCAACGACATTGCGGGGGTGCGGGTGGTCTGCTCCTTCCCGGAGGATATCTATATGCTGGCGGACTGTCTGCTGCAGCAGGATGACATACGGCTGATTGAGAAGAAGGACTACATCCGAAGCCCGAAGGTAAGCGGGTACCGCAGCCTGCACCTGATCGTGTCGGTGCCGATTTTTCTTCACAATGAAAAGCGGGAGATGAAGGTGGAGGTGCAGCTTCGCACCATCGCCATGGACTTCTGGGCGAGCCTTGAGCACAAGGTGCGGTACAAGAAAAATATACCGGCGTCGGAGGTGGAGCAGCTTGCGAAGGAGCTGACGGAGTGCGCCGAGATCAGCGCCGAGCTGGACGGGCGTATGCAGGATATCCGCGACCGCCTGATGGCGGCGGCGCCGAAGGAGCCGGAGGGCCAGAACCGGGAGCTTCAGCTTCTGCGGAGCGCCTTAAGGCCGCTTCTGGCACCGCAGGCGGCCGGAAGCCGGCGGTGAGGAAAAGAAAAAAGCAGGGAGCCGTCAGGCTCCCTGTTCGAATTTGCGGATTTTAAGGTGTATGCCCCGGTCGTCGGCAATTTTTCGGCAGGCCTCCTGCGCTTCCGGAGAGAGAATGTCCACGATGGACAGCTGCGTCCTTTTGATCTGTCTGCCGCAGGCCTCGGCGAAATCCAGCATGGCAGAGAATGCATCGGGAAAGGCCGGGCGCGTCACCTTCTCATACTCTTTTTCATCCGGCGCGTTCAGGCTGATGGAAATGCAGTCCGTCACCTGGGCAAGCTCGGGCACAATGTCCCGCTTATGGTAGAGATTGCCAAGGCCGTTGGGGTTGATTCGGATGGGAAGGCCGGTTTTCTCACGGACGTAGCGGGCGCTTGCGGTCAGGTTTTCCAGCGCGCAGGTGGGCTCGCCGTAGCCGCAGTAAACAAACTCGGTGTAGCCGGTGAAGTCGAACGCGTCGATGGCGGCGATAATCTCCTCCAGCGAAGGCTCCTTTGAGTGCCAGAGGGTTTCTGCGTCGCCTACGCCATCCATCTGGGAGCGGATGCAGAATGTGCAGGAGCAGTCGCATTTGTTCGTGATGTTGGCGTATACCTGGTTGTTGTAAACATATAATATTTTTGCCATAGTGGTAGTCCTTTCTGATATATTCTGTCGGATTTCATGAATTTGCGGAAAAACGCTGCTTAAAGCCCATCCGGTCGAGAAACAGCCCGGCGGTGATAAATACAACCGCGCTTCCCCCGCTCTGGATCAGCCCTCCGCCGAGAAGGTAGGCAACGATTCCCGCCTGAAAGCCCCCCATAAAAAAGGCGTTTGCCATATAGTAGCCGACGCCGCTGATCAGGAAGGCGAGGAATGTGGCGGCGGTGTTGTGCACATTTATGATCCGGTCTTTTTTGCAGGTGAACGGAAGTGCAATCAGCATTTTAATAATGACAGTCGGCAGCGTCCACATGGGGGCGGTGAGAAGATCCGCCATGCCGCCGCCGATGGCCGCGGCCGCCATTGCGTAAGGCGTCGGAAGCAGAGATGCCGCAAGGTAGATCAGGCTGTCTCCGAAGTGGATGTAGCCGCCGTTGATCCCGTCCGGAATGTGGCAGATGTAGGCGGTCATAAGCGTAATCATTGCCGCAAAGATTCCGGTGGAGGTCAGCAGGCGGATTTTGTGAGAGTGAAAGGCTGTTGCGTCGGTCATTGGTATTCCTCCTTATTATGGGTGTGCTGTCTGCCGCAGGCCGAAGAGACGCCCTCAATCAGCTCCCGCAGAAACTTCTCGAAGTAAACGCCGTCGTTGCGGTCGATATTTTCATTCATTGTGTCGGCTATGCTGTGGCTGAGAAACCTTTCCGCAAGCTCTGCCGCAGATACCGTGTCCATTCCCCGGAGGCGGCAGCCGCACAGAACCGAGGCGAAGAGATCGCCGGTTCCGGAAAAGCTCCGGTCAAAATAGCGGGAGCGCAAAAGGTGCATGCCTTCCTCCGTCAGCACCAGATTGTAGATAAACGGTGCGTCAGAGTCCGGACATCGGATTCCCGTAACAACCACATGCTGCGGACGCCCGGCCTGAGCCTGCAGGACTCTGGCTGTCTCTTCGGCAAAGGAAAGACAGCTTTTGCTGTCCCGGTAAGCCGTTACCTTCCCGAGATCCTTTCCGGCCAGCAGGCAGGCCTCCGTGAGGTTGGGGGTGATCAGATCCGCACTGCGTGAGATGCTTCGCATTCCCTCCAGCAGCTCGGGAGTGTACATGCCGTACACGCGCCCGTCGTCCCCCATAACGGGATCAACCAGAAAAAGCGTGCCGCTCTCCCGAAAATGCAAAAGAAACTCCTCCAGATGGCGAAGCTGCACGGCGCCTGTCATATAGCCGCTGTAGATTGCGTCAAAGGCTGCGCCGTTTTGCTTCCAGCGCCGGATATACTGCGGCATCATATCGGTTAAGTCCGTGCAGGTATAGTGTGGATACCCGGTCTGGCCGGTGAGTACTGCCGTCGCCAGCGGGCAGCACTGTACGCCAAGGGCGGACAGCACGGGAATCGCTGCGGTCAGCGAGCATTTGCCAAAACCGGAAAGATCGTTGATTACGGCTGCTTTCGGGATCATGAGCACCTCCTGATTTTTTCTGTTACCTATTATATCCGGAACTGGCATTATGCATATATCCAAAACAGGAAAAAATAATAAGACCAAATAAAAATGGAGAGCGTTACCGCTCTCCTGCCGCCTCGTATCCGGCGTACGTTCCTTTGGAGTCATTCTTTACCGTATAGAGCGCCTCGTCCGCGTGGGCAAGAAGCTCCGAAATATCGCAGCTGCTGTTTCCGGCGCAGGCGTACCCGGCGGAAGCGCTGATATGGCTTGATTCGGTGTCCGATACCGGCACCTCTTTCTGGCTCAGCGCGGCAAAGAACAGATCCAGGAAGTGAAGTATCCCGGCTTCTGTCCTGCAGCCGTGAATCATCATGCAGAACTCGTCCCCCGAACGGCGGGCGCAGAGGAAGTGGTCCTCTGGCATGGCTGACATCACGGAGGCAAAGCCCTGCAGGTAGCGGTCTCCGAAATTGTGGCCGTAAGTGTCGTTGACCGTCTTGAAGGAATCCAGATCCAGCATAATCAGCGCGCAGATCTGGCCCTTTGGCATTTCCTGCAGTTTTTCAGAGGCCAGCTGCAGAAAATGGCTGTATTTGTACAGGTCTGTGAGATGATCGTGGGTGTTCTCGTACTGCAGCTGTTTTTTCTGCAGAATATCCGCAGTTACATCCGTTATGATGCCCAGATACCCTTCCGCCGATTCCGACATGTGAATGTGCAGGTACCTGGAGTCGTTGATTCGGAATATGTCCGTCTCCCCCTCCACGGGAGCGGCTGTGAGTCCGCGGATGTAGCCGTCCAGGAGGGAGGCGTTGCCGTAGAGTGTTGCGGCCTCCTGCTCCGGCAGCTCCAGCAGCTCGCTTAAGCCGGATGTGACGAACACATGGTTGAGGCTCCTGTCGTACTCAAAGGCGGCCATGGGAAATCCGCTGATCTCGATGATGGCGGAGGTGCGGTCGCTCAGATGGATAATGCTTTTTAACATCGAATTGATTCCGCAGCTGAGCTCCTCAAACTCCCGGTTGCCGTGTATGGCTATGGCGGTGTCCAGATGACCGTCCCGGATGGCGTCCAGGCTTTTGATAATCTCGTGGATTCCGTCGATCACTTTTTTCCGAAGCAGATAGTTCAGCAGTAAAATGACGACGATCTCCACAAGCATCATGTAGCAGAGAGCCGTCAGCGTATCGAGCAGCAGCGACTCAAGGAGCATCCTTACCGGCATGGCGGCGCACAGATAAACATTGTTGTAGCGGCGGCTCACCACGTACATGGGCTGTCCCAGGGGCCCGGTAAGGTAAGCGCCCTTCGTGCAGCCGGGGAGGGCGTCGGCCTGATAGCACTCGGCGGCGTAGGAGCCGGTGAGTCCGCCGGAATGGCCCAGCATCTCTCCGGTGGCGGCGTTCACGACAAACAGCTCCTCCCCGATGTTGGTGGGGAATTTTGAGAAAATGTAGTCGTAGGTGTTCCGGGACTGGGCGGCCAGCTGTCTTGTGGGCTTAAAGCCGACCTGAATGACGCCCATCTGGTCTCTTCGGGCCACGCCCACATACTGCATGATCCTTCCCTCCGCCGCGTTTGGGCGGGCTTCCTGAATGAGGAAGGCGTTCTCATTGTCGTTGATGAGGTCCAGAAACGGGCGCGTCTGGTCGTGGGCGTCCATGTCGATGCCGATGTAGGCGGACACGGAGGAGTAGACAATAAAGCCGCTGCGGTCGATGACATGTACCTCGTCCACGTTCAGAAGATTAGCCAGGTACTGCATTTCGTCCACATCCATGGAAATTTCCTCCTGCCGGTCCAGCACGTAGGCGGCGGCCTTCGCCCTTGTGAGATAATCCTCGTCCAGGCTTTCGTTGAGCAGGCGAAGATCCTCCAGGTTGTTTTCCAGCGTGTGGATCACCTGCTCAAGCTTGCTGTAAAAGCTGTCGAACTGCTGCGATTTCTGCTGGTGCATGGTGAGCAGCAGATTCATGCAGAGAATCAGAAAAATCGCCACAGTAGCGGTAATGGAAGTATATTTGATAAATATTTTCTTCATAACAGGGTCCCTCATATGCGTTTGTTACAATATTATATCAAATATGCGGAAGAGTCTGCAATGTTAGTTTTGCGCATACGGCGTTGAATATTTCGCAGAGAAAACTTAAAATGATTTTTTGAAAATTCTCAGGAAATATGTTAAGATGGATAAGTACAGAGGCTGCAGCAGGCGGCCGGTTCAGGGGAGGTCAGTTATGTTTGAAAAAAAGCAGGTAATCTACAGCGAATCTCTCGGTGTGTGCAGGGTGGACAATATCGTCAGCCTCTCCGCGGCGCGGGGGGAAGGAGTGCTGTACTATGTTTTGAAATCCGTATTTGACGCCTCGAAGGTTTCCTACATACCGGTGGACAACCATCAGGTGAAGCTGAGAGAGCTGTTCTCCGTGCAGGAGGCAAGGGAGCTTGCCATGAATGAGGAGAGCCGCGGAAACGAGCGGCTTATGCAGGCGTTGGAATATGTGCTGAATCAGCAGTGAGCGGTTTGTGCAGCTTACAGACGAAGGAGGGCCGGTATGGCGGGGAATGCAATACATAAATTTGTGCTCGGAAACAAAGAGCTTGAGGGGAAGACGGCGGAATTCCAGTATGACAGGGGCTGGTACAGCATCGTCGACATTGTGGGGGAGGAGCGGGAGCTTGTGTACCGGTCGAGAAATGCCCAGGAAGCCTACATGAAATGGAATGTGTATATCGGGCGAAAGAAGGAGAGGCTGATACCGGAGGAGCGAAACCGCGGGGACGGCGACCGCAGAGACCGGGACGGCCAGTACGGCAGAGAGGACAAAAGAGGCCGTGACGACCGGAGAAACCGTGAGAGCCAGCCGGACCGCGACGACCGCAGAGGCCGTGAGGGCCAGCCGGACCGTGAGGTCCGAAGACGGCGCGACGGCCAGGTCGACCGGAAAGGCAGAGGGCCGCAGAACCGCGAGGGCGGCCCGGAGCGGGATTTCCGCTATCGGGAGGACCGGAGAAACCGCGACGGTCAGGGCGATCGTGAGGATCGAAGAGGCCGCGACGGTCAGGGCGACCGCGTGGACCGGAGAAGCCGTGAGGGCCGTCCGGAGGGCGCGGGCGACCAGAACGACAGAAGAGGGCGCGACGGCCGCAAAGACCGCAGACGCGGCCGGCCGGACCGGAACAGAAAGCCCCGGGAACAGGCGGAATAGCCGAAGGCGGCTATTCTCCGAACACGGCTTTGTAGTCCGCCTGGAACTTTGCGATGCCCTGGTCCGTCAGCGGGTGCTTCGTCATGTTCTCGATGACCGCGTAAGGAACCGTCGCAATGTCAGCGCCTGCCAGGGCACAGTCGGTCACATGGATCGGATTGCGCACGGACGCCGCGATAATCTCGGTGTCGTAGCCGTATATCTCAAAAATATCCGCGATGGTGCGGATCAGGTCGATGCCCGCCTGGGAGATGTCGTCAAGCCGTCCGAGGAACGGGGACACGTAGGTGGCGCCGGCCTCAGCGGCGAGAAGAGCCTGATTCGCGGTAAAAATCAGCGTGACATTTGTTTTGATGCCTTCGGAGGAGAGCACCTTCGTGGCCTTTAAGCCCTCCACGGTCATCGGAATCTTGACGACCATGTTCGGATGAATGTTTGCGATTTCGCGGCCCTCCGCAATCATGCCTTCGGCGTCGGTTGTGGTGGCTTTCACCTCTCCGCTGATCGGGCCGTCGACGATGGATGTAATTTCACGGATCACCTCGCCGAAATCTCTTCCCTCTTTGGCAATCAGGGAAGGATTGGTTGTAACTCCGCTGATTACACCCATGTCGTTCGCTTTTCGAATATCGTCTACATTTGCCGTGTCGATGAAAAATTTCATAGTAACATACCTCCATAGCTGTTGAATTATCTGTTATCTGCTATATTATCATTTTCTTTTGTTTTCTTCAAGAGAAACTTTT
>CATJJD010000160.1 GCA_949740385.1 uncultured Lachnospiraceae bacterium | reverse complement strand
CTGGAAGTTGAGCATCCAGTTGTAGAGAATGTTCTCCTCTCCTTCCGGGATCAGAAGATGCGCCTTCACCATAAATTCCGGATCGAGACCGATAAAGCACTCCGCATGATAGAGCGTTTTCCAGCGTGTCTCATAAACGGCATCCATCACGACCTTGTCCAGCTTCGCGTCATCCACACCCGGCTCGCCTTTGATGCGGCGCGCCGCCGCGTAGCGCCCGGTCACTGCGCCGTCGTTGAACAGAAGCACCTTCGCGTCCTTCTCAAGACCGAATGTCTCGCCGTCCTTCACCGGCATGTCCGTAACGATCGTACCCGGAGAATTCTTCGCAAGCTCATAAGCTTCCTTGAGTGTGTTCACCTTCACGACATTGTTGCCGTAGAAAGCAGCCTCGATGATGGAGCGCGTCTTCGAAAAGCCGACCTTGCCCGCACCAATCTCGTTCAGCGGATAATACGCCTTTGTTGCCATATAATATGTCCTCCTTTATTTGATAAAAAAGTAATACTCATACAAATTTAATCATACACTATGTTATTTTTATGTCAATCTTTTTCTGTTACTTTTTTTAATTCTTTTAAAAATCGTTGCCAATTTCCCTCGATAGTAGTACAATGAAACTAGTTTATATTATGAAGGAGCGACTGTAATGAATATCAACGATATCAAAATCTTAATCTGTGACGATTCTATTTTAGCAAGAAAGCAGGTCAAAGACTTTATCTCAACACTTGGCGCCCCTGCTTTCGTGGAGGCATCCGACGGACAGATGGCAATCGACATGTACATGGAACACAGACCGGACATTGTATTTCTGGATATTGTAATGCCTAAGAAGGACGGCAATATCGCGATTCAGGAGATCATAGCCTATGATCCGGACGCGTTCATCGTAATTGTTTCCTCCGTCGGCACACAGTCCCAGCTCAAGTGCGCACTGGAAGCGGGGGCGAAGGATTTTCTGCAGAAGCCTGTCGACAAGGGACATATTCTTACCATTGTGAATAATTTCCTGGAAAGAATGTAACAGAGGTGACCATATGTACACACAATTTTTTGGCAACTATTTAATTTCCAATGACTATATCACACAGGAGCAGCTCTTTTCCGCCATGCAGCGGCAGACAACCAAGCACACGAAGCTTGGCACGCTGGCCATCCACGCCGGGTACATGACAGCCTCCGAGGTGGATGACATTATCATCCACCAGACCCATGAGGACCGCAAGTTCGGCGAGCTGGCCATCGAGCTGGGATACCTGACCAACGAACAGGTCATTGAACTGCTCAAAACACAGAGCCCGGATTTTCTGCTGTTGGGACAGGTTCTTCTGGACGACGGACTTCTCACAAACACTGATTTTGAGAATATTCTCGCAGACTACCGCTCCCAGAATGAGATGATGGATCTGGACATGATTATCGAGACCCAGGAGGCGATCTCCTGCCTGTTCGACAACTTTCTGATCACGTCGGAGGCTCCGGTTTCCCGCAACAGCCGCATGTTCATAGAACTCCTGTTCAACAACTTTGTCCGGTTTATCGGCGAGGAGTTCACCCCGATCAACATCGAGGAGCTCAAAGAGTTTCCTGCGGACTGCTGTGTCAGACAAAAGGTCTGCGGAGATTACTCTGTGGTATCGTACCTGAGCATGGACGAGGACACCGCGGTCGCCTTTGCAAGCCGCTATGTCGAGGAACAGTTCGAGACTTATGACGAGTACGTGAAGGCCTCCATGGAAGATTTCCTGAACCTCCACAACGGCCTGTTTATCGTGAACGTGTCCAACGACTCCTCCCAGGAGCTGACCATCGGCGCCCCGGAGCAGGTTGCGGAGCCGCTTGTAATCTTTGAGCATGTGACCTACCACATTCCGGTGCTCTACACCTTCGGAATCGTTCATTTCCTTATGGAAGTGGTATCCGATCCCAAATAAGCAGTTCGGGCAAAGAGCAGATCCTTCCTTCATCTGACCTGCTCCCGCGCAGCCGTACATATGTTTGTACAACTCTGTGAATACCGTTTATCCGGACTCACAGAGTTTTTTGTTGTAAAGATACTTTAAAAAACGTCAAAAAATCCCCGCCTTTGACCCGAAGGCGGGGATTTTTTAAGCATAAAACATACCTTCACAGATTGGCAAAGGTTACCGTCTCCTGTTCCAGCTGGGAGGCCACTTTGTGGTTTGTGTCCATGCGCATGGTGATCTCCGACATGTCGGCCACCAGATGCCGGGTACTGTCAGCCACGCCGGAAATGCCTTTCGCCCCCTCGTCGATGGCCGCGGTGATGGTCTCAATGGCGTCGACGATTTCCGTCATGGAAGCTTTCAGGCTGCCGGCGCTCCGGTTAAATGAATCCATGGTCTGCCGGATATAGGCGGCATCCTCCTGATACTGCTGTCCGGAATCGACAATTGAGAGAAATTCCTTCATGATGCACTCCTCTATGTATGTAACGAGATTTTTCGCATTCTCGGAGAGATTGTGGACAGCGCGGGTTACCGTACTGTTGATCTCCTGAATGCGGCTTGCAGTCTCGCCGCTGGAAGCGGCAAGCGCGCGGATCTCGTCCGCCACCACTGCAAAGCCCCTGCCGGCTTCGCCGGCCCTCGCCGCTTCCACAGAGGCGTTCAATGCAATCAGGTTTGTCTTAACCGAGATCTCCAGAATATCATGTGTGAGGATATTTACCTGATCGACGCTGCTGCTTCCCTCAATCGCCTCATTTAAAGTCTTAAGAATTTCTTTTATCTTGGCGCTGGTATTGTCCAGACTGTTCTGGGCGGACTGCCCCATCTCCCTGGCCCGGGTGTTCATGGCGCCGCAGTAGGCCGTGATCTTCTCACATTCGTCCGCCATGCTCTCGGAATCCAGCCTCACGCTTTTCGCATTCTGGTTGATACCGGAAGCGCTGTCCGATACCTCCTGAATGGTTGCCGACAGCTCCCCGGCAAGCGCCGACAGATCCGTGGCATTTTTGCTGGAGGTTCTGGTACGGAACAGCACATCCTCCACAACGCCGCTGATGCGGCCGGAACAGCCCTTTAACGTATCGAGCACCCCCGCGATGGGTCGGACTACAGACCTTAAAATAAGGGAGACCGTAATCAGTACGAGAATCACGCTGGCAAGTGTCGACGCGCTGTTTGTAATCATGGAGCCAAGATAAACGGATGAAAGCCGTGCTCTGGCCTGTTCCGTCCGGGAACTGATGGAATCGTCCAGAATACGGATTCCCTCCTCCACCGCGGCATTGCAGGCGGCCACGTCGCCGTTGGCGAAGGCGTAGGCATCACCCGTTTTGCTGGCGGCGCTGGCGCATACAAGAAAAACAAGAGAATGCTTCATGGCATCATAATCCGAAAGCAGCGCGCGGTAAATCTCCATGTCCTCGCTGCCGATATAGATTTCATAATCCGAAAGCATGCCGTCCAGCTCCTTTTGAGCCTCCTTTATGTCGTTGACAAGAGTAATCATCGTGTCATAGTCGGTAGCCACAATATGGGACAGCGCCATCTTATGTATATTCATGACAGACTGGTGAATCTGTGCCAGACGCGTCCGCCCCTCCATGTATTCATCCGCAATATTCGCAGCGTTGTCATTGACATTTTTGATATTGCTCACTGCCAGCAGATTGGATATGAGCGCTACCAGTCCAAGCATTGCAATAGGCAGTATCAAACGGTATTTAAGGTTTAATTTTTTCTTCATAATCCCGTATCCTCCAAAAGAAATGTATGGCCGCTACGGCGCCATAATCCCTTCCACCATGGAATCCAGCTGCTCCTGCAGCCCCTTCTTCCCCGGATTGCCCGCCGCCATATTTTCGGCAAAGGCAGACACCGGATCCCAGAAATTGCCGCCGATGCGCTGCAGGCAGGAATACGCAGACTGATCAAGCAGCGCTGTGATGGCCGGAGAATTCTGCACGTCCGCGGACTCCGCAGCCTTTCGGTTGGCCGGCCCCTGGCCGCGCATTTCAAAGCGGAGCTTCTGGTTCTCTTCGCCGGATATCCATTCGGCCAGCCGGACGGCCCATTCATAATGTCTGGAATAAGCATTTACGCCGATCAGCTTGTAGCCGGAAAAAGAAGCCATCTGGATCTGCCGGCCGGCACAGGTATAGGAGGGAAGCTTTGCCGCTCCAAAATCCTTTCCCCAGGCCTCCTCCATGGCCTGCGCATTCCAGACGCCGCTGACCCCCGCAATCACGGAGCCGTCCGAAACGCCTTCCAGAAAGCCTGCCTCCACGGTGTCAAGAAAGGCCGGGCTGTCGGCAATGTCCAGCATGGCCTTTGCAACATCCACGCCCCTGATGTCGCCGTCCGCCCGGTTCCAGGTACAGAAGTTGGTAATACCGTCGCTGTTTAACCCGACCTCAAGCCCGGTATTGCCGAAAAAAGCATAAACATACCAGGCGGAAGACCAGTCCATGGTAATTACTTTTCCGTTTTCCTCCGCAATCTGCAGCATTCCATCCAGTGTCGTTATATCCTCCGGATCAAAATACCGTTTATTATAATATAGAAAATAGCCATTGTCAGCAGTCAAAGGATAGGCGTAGAGCGTATCCCCCACAGAAGCGGCCTCCACTGCGCCGGGAAGGCATTCCGATGCCACAGCCTCCGCGTTAAGAACCGGCTCCAGCGCACCTGCCGCCACAAGCGTATTCAGCTGATCGTCCGCAAACGCAAAGACGTCGGCGCCCGCTTCCAGATCTCCCATCAGTACATCCTTGCAGTTGGATTCGCTCTGGGGCTGAAAAGAAATAATAAAATCT
>CATJJD010000159.1 GCA_949740385.1 uncultured Lachnospiraceae bacterium | reverse complement strand
CTAATATTCGCTTTTATGAAAAGGAAAAACTGATAAGTCCAATCCGAAATATGAGTAACGGATATCGAGAATATTCAGAAGAAGATATAAAAACAATTAAGAAGATTGCATATCTTAGGACTTTAGGTATATCCGTTGAGGATATTCGCAGGCTTTCCGACCAGGAGGCTGAATTGTATGATATAGTTAAAATACAAAGGCAGACACTTGAACAGCAGTTATCCGAATTAGAAAATGCAAGATCAATGTGTGAGAGGATGCTTTTATCCGGTAGAACAATTGATTATGAAAATTTAGATATTGAGTTATATGTTGCTGATGTAAAGGACTATTGGAACGAAAACCGGAAGGTTTTCAAATTAGACTCCGTAAGCTTCTTTTATATGTGGGGTGGAAGCATTGCCTGGGGGATACTGGCAGCCGTCTGCTTGCTGGTGGCGGTGTTCTCATTTGGACATTTGCCCGCTGAAATTCCTGTCCAGTGGAGTGGTGACATAGTTAGTTCTTATGCAGATAAAAAATTTATTTTTGTTTTTCCTGCTGTCTGTGTAATTATCAGATTCATTTTACGTCCTTTTATCTGGCGGTGGCTTGGAAAAAATTTTATGGAGAGTGATTCTGCAACAGATTACATTACGAATTATTTATGCTCTATTGCATTATCTGTAGAGGTATTTATAATTCTTTACGTGAATGAAATTGTTAAGTATGTGACAGCTGTTCTTTTTATTGATACCTTTGTACTGATTGGACTGCTGTTAATAGCTGTATACAGAATAACAAGAGGAAAATATTATCTTTCAGGATTATAATTTTTTTGATATCCTTACAGTGGAGGGAAGTATGTCACCGGCGCTTACATGCATTTCATGGGAGGAAAAACGTTAGAGTATAAAGGAGTTTCGGAATGAATAATTTATTACTTCTGGAAGATGATACCGGTCTGATAGACGGACTGCAGTATTCACTAAATAAAAACGGCTTTCATGTTGATGTTGTCCGTACTGTCGAAGAAGCACTGATGTGCTTAAGAGAAATAGAAAGGTACGATTTACTCATTCTTGACGTTACGTTGCCCGATGGAACGGGGTTTGAGGTTTGCGAAAAAGTTAGAAAACGAAATGCGCAAATCCCGATTATCTTCCTTACTGCGTCTGATGAAGAAGTTAATATAATTCGCGGTTTGGATTGCGGCGGGGATGATTATGTTACGAAACCTTTTAAAGTAGGAGAATTATGCTCACGTATTCGTGCCTTACTGCGCCGCGCGGGGGTATCTGCACAGGATAAAACAAATACTCTGGAATGCGGCGATATTTCTATTGACCTGTTAGCAAGCCGTGTATTATTGCATAACAGATTATTAGAAGTG
>CATJJD010000158.1 GCA_949740385.1 uncultured Lachnospiraceae bacterium | reverse complement strand
CTTAATCAGTCCCATACCCCGTTCTCCTTCCTGACTGTCAATAAAAAAGCCGGGCAGTCTCATGCGCCCGATTGTACAGGCTGCGCGTTCCAATACAGCTGATCTGTCTGCCCCCCGGCAGTCAGCCGTCACAAAACGCAAAAGCGCTCCCCCGTTAACATCTCAAAAATACCACTTTATGTTTTCAAAAATTATAGCATTTTAAACAATTCCTGTCAACAGTATTTGTTTTTTATTTGCCATATTAACCATAATGCTTTTATCATCCTTTGCACATGCTTGTGCATTATGACATTACACCCTGCAGAACGAAAGACGGTCTTCATTGACGGCAAAAGCTTTACAGCTGTTTATTTCCGGCATCCCTTAAAAAATTTCGCCGCGCATAATAAGCCCTGCATGACAAAAACAGACAGGGCCTTTCGTCCTGTCTGTTTTTTATAATCGCAACCGTGTATCTGTCAGAAACAGCTCTGCGCTTTCCTGTGCCGTATCAGTCCTCTGCCAGAGGAAGTGTCACACGCGAAGGATAAGCCCCGCCCGTATACACGGTCTGTCTGGCCGTGCGTACCTTCGTCTGCTCCGACCATTGCCCCGCATAGTTGCTGTGAATATTGTACAGCGGAAAATCGGAGGAGGAGATGTCCACCCGTATCCGGGACCCCGCCTGCACCGTGTAGGCGATGTCCCACAGATCGATCGCAACCGGCACCGCCGTTCCCGGCTCGTAGCTCTGCCCGTCCTTTCGCTCCCCGCCTATGGTGGTGATGGAGGAGCGGATGTGATATGCCTTTCCATCCATTGTCACCTCCATAATCTTTGCGGTAAACGCCGTGTCCTCTCCGTCGGTCGCCACAAACAGCTCAACCGTCGGCCTGCCGCAGATTCGAAGCGGCTGATCAAAAGGCCCGGACACAAAGCTTAAAACATCCTCCCGCCAGCAGCACGGCGGCTGCGGCAGGCTTCCCACCTTATCCATGCTCTTTAGCAGCCCCTCTCCGCTGGTGGACTCCAGCGGGTCGTTCGGATCGTACGTGAACGACAGCTCGCCCGCCTGCGCAGGCGCTTCTTCCGTAAGTGAGCCGCTCACTCCGTCCTTTTCGCAGGCCGTAAGATACAGTGTCCGCTTTTCGTTCTCCGACGGCTTCCACTCCCTGCATATATGCCAGGTGTCGGCTCCGATCTCGTAGTAGCGCACGCACTGCTTTGGCTTCTTCTTTTCCTTTAAGGTCAGGTTAAACCATTCCAGCGCCCGCCCGATCTCCTCGCTCTCGTTGTGCTCCGTCTTTTTGTCCGGCAGACAGGGGGTAAAAAAGTGATTCCAGCCCCCGACCACAAGCCAGCTGTGGGCCTTCGCCTCCGCGCCCAGCCGCTCCCAGGTCTTCATGCTGCTGCCGTGGTGATGGTCGTACCAGCCGCTCAGAACGAGAATGGGAATTTTCGTTCCGGCGGGAATCTCGCGGAGCTTTTTCCACCAGCCCTTCTGCCAGATGTCATCGGTGTCCTTCGCCCCTGCAATATACTGGCGGTAGGACGGAACCCGCACGCCCCACAGCTTCTCGTCCACCTCGGACTGGGGCATATAGCGGCAGCTCTCAAGATAATCCGCAGTAATCGGCGTTCCGGCATTTTCCATCGACCAGGAGGTCAGAATGTCATGGCGAAACGCCCCCTTCTCGTAGGCGGACACATAGCGGTCGCAGCCGTACTCCTGCAGAAACATGGACGCGACCTTTCCCTCCACGGCGTCTGCCATGGCCCACCCGGTCATGGCGGAGTAGGAGTGTCCGAAGCAGCCGATGCAGTCGCACCAGGACCGGGCCGTCAGCCAGTCCACCGTGTCGATGCCGTCCTTTCGCTCATTGATATTCGGCTCCCACTGCCCTTCTGAGCCGCCCACGCCTCTGGAATACTGCAGCACAAAAGCGTATCCCCGCTTCGCAAAGCACTCCCCGTAGACCTGGTACACCCGCTCCTGATTCGGATAACAGGTGCGCATCAGAATAACCGGATATTTTTCCTGCCCGCAGCCCGGCCGGTACACGAAGGTCTTCATCCCCGCGCCGTCTTTCATCGGCACCATCACCGTCTCCGACGTAAACGCGTCGCACACCTCGGGATAACCGCTGCTTTCAAACTGCTTTCTCACCTTTTCGATAATGATCGCAACAAAATCAGCAGCCATGGCTACACCTCCATCTCAAGAAGGGCCATTCCAAGGGTTTTTCCGTGTTTGTCCAGCGCAAGTGACCGGGTCACGCCACCCCCCAGCGTCTTATCCAGAACAAAGTTAAACGCCTTTACGCCCTCCAGCTCGTAGCGCACCACCTCGCCTTTACAGATTTCTTTAAAGTAAACCCTCACCTTTTCCGCCGTCACATGCTCTTTAATATAAGTAAAATCCTTCTCATCGTATGGGATCAGAGAAATGTTTGAGATCTCTCCCTTGTCCCCGGTTCTCGCGTGGGCAATTTCCTTTAATTTCATCGCAGCCTCCATTCCGCCGCCTGCCTGCGGCCAACTGATTTCAAAATATCACTGTACCTCGCTGTATTCCACATGCCAGTGCACCGCTTCTCTCGGCACAAAAATCGAGCACACGGACACCACCGACTCCACCCGCTTTACGGCTCCGCCGCCGCCCGCCGGACCGTTTGTGTAGAGCGCCTCCACCTCGTTTGCCAGAAGCTCGGCCTGCTTTCTGTCCTGGGTTCTTCCGCTGATGCGAAGGCGCACTTCCACCGGAGCGGCCGCCGTATTTCCCCTGATTTCTCCGGAAATTTCGTCGCGGAACAAAGAATTGCAGCCGATGTAATCCACCCGGTATTCCTCAAGCCGGATGCCGGTCAGCGCGACCCGCTCCTCTACGATATCCGCGGCAAGCTTCGCCCTCGCCATGCAGCTGCTGCCGCCGTAGGAGATCTCCCCCTCGCCGATATAGCAGTCCCTGTAGCCGATGCTCACCTTGAAATTCTCCGGTCTTCCGTGGGACATGGCGTTCTCTGCCCGCACCTGATTTTCCCCGGTCTGTGTGAACGTCACCTGAGAGAAATCCGCCACCGCATCCGGCGTCAGGTACGCCTTCGGGTTGTGGATCTCGTAGATAAGCTGCTCCTTGCAGGTGTCGGTGCTTACCAGGCCGCCGGAGCCCTCCACCTTTGTCACGGTAAACGCGCCGGTCTCGTCCACCTCCACAAGCGGAAAGCCCAGTCTCGCCAGATCCGGCACCTCCTTTTTGCCCGGGTCCGCGTAGTAGCCTCCGGTCACCTGTCCCGCGCATTCCAGCAGATGCCCCGCAAGCACCGCCTGCCCCATCTGCTTCGGATGCTCGTCAATATTCCAGTGAAATTCGTGCACAAGCGGCGCGACGGTCAGCGCCGGGTCGGATACCCGTCCGGTAATTACGATGTCCGCGCCCTTTTCCAGCGCCTCGATAATGCCCTCCGCCCCCATATAGGCGTTTGCGGAAATCAGGCTCTCCTTCATCTCGCCCAGCTTTTTCCCGTTCTCCAGCACAGTGTTGTCATAGTACCGGTCCAGCTCCGAGGAAATGTCGTCGCCCGTCACACAGGCAATTTTCAGGCCGAAAAGCCCAAGCTCTGCCGCAATCGCCCTCGTGGCAGCAGCCGCCGACTGCGGGTTCGCCGCCCCCATGTTTGTGATGACCCGGACATGATTTTTCTTCACAAGAGGGAGAATCCGCTCCATGCGGTACTCCAGAAGCTGGTTGTAGCCCCTGCTGCCGTCCGCCGCCTTATCCTTCTGACCGATGGCCACGGTCCGCTCCGCAAGACACTCAAAAATGATGTAGTCCAGATTTCCCTTTTCCATCAGCTCCACCGCAGGCTCAATCCGGTCCCCGGCGTAGCCCGCTCCGCTTCCAATTCTGACTGTTTTCATTGCAACCTCCGTTTTCTTTATTTGCGCGGCGGAAAACCCCTTTTCCGTCAATGAAAAATCTCCCGCCTGCGTCTATATCCTAACGATAACGCAAACCGGAGATTTTCACTACCGAACGGCCGCAAATTTCCAGAAATTTAGAAATCTGCCGGCCGCACTCACTCTTTTATTTTGTTGTACAGTGTGGCCAGCGAGATGCCGAGAGCCCGGGCGGCCTTTTTCTTGCCCGCCACGCCGCCCCCGTACCAGGAGATCTCCGCCTCGATCTCCCGCTTTTCAAACTCCCGCACCCGCGCGTCCAGTGAAAGCCCCGTGTGCTCCGTCTTTAGCCGGTGCTGCGCCAGTGACGTGACAACTGAAATGCTGCCCCGCACGGCGTCTCCCTCCACAATCGGGTAGACGCTGGCATAGTAGGTCTGATTTCCCTCCCTGCGGATGACGCCCTCCACCGGCTCCCCCGAGTCAATGACCGAGGGCGCCAGGGCGTGAGCCCGAAAGTCGGTGATGCGCCTGCCCTTTACCTCCGCAAGAGGCTGTCCGATGAAATCGCCGTAGGCCTCGTTGAAATAGACGATCCGCGCACCGCGGTCGCAGATTAAAATGCCCTGCTGCAGGGACTGAAAAATGGTAGATGCCTGCAAGATCTGCCCCTCCTGTTTCGCCCTCCGTCACCCGGAAATAACTCTACAGCGCTTTCGGTAGCAGGCGATGCCGTACCGATAAATCGTCCTGATCCCGTCCAGTGCAAGCGCCTCCTCATAACCTTTTTCCCGAATCTGCCGCAGCGCTCTCTGACATGCGGCATCAAACGCGGCGTTTTCGGCATATTTCAGCTCCACAACAAATCCGATTTCCCGCTCCGGAATCTCCACGATAATATCGCAGTATCCCTCGCCGGATTCGGCGTTGGAGCGAATCTCCCAGCCGTCCATATGTCCCAGGAGGCCCAGCAGAATACCGTGGTAGAAATTCTCCTTTTTCCCCTTTCCGGCCCCCGCGTTTCTTATACTGATGGTCTTTTTCAGGTATGCCTGAAAACCGGCCTCGATGGCGGACACATCATTCCTCTCAAACGCCGTGCAGAAGCTCTCCAGCTTTTTTGTGTCCCTTACCGTCTCCTCCCGAAACCACTCGCAAATCTGCTCTTCGAAAATCCAGCGAATCTCTCTGTTTGGTATTGCCAGCTCCGTCTCCTCTTCTTCCTCCCTGCCCCCGCTGCACCGGGTCAGATAGCCGGTTGTAAAAAGCAGACTCCACAGATTTTCAACGCCGGAATCCAGATCCCGGTACGTCAGCTCCTGCCGCAGTTTTTTTCGGACGCTGCCGCCGTCAATCAGACGCTCAATCTCACTTCTTGCCGCCGCTCCTGCCCGGCCCACAAAACTTCGGATAATATCGTTGCTGCTGGTGTTTACCCAGTAATTCTGCGGTTTTGCGGATGGGTTCATCCGGAGGGCGTGACAGTAGCATATCACATCCCACGGGCAGTAAATCTCCTGATCTCCAAAGCGATACCCGTCGTACCAGGCTCTGACGGCATCGTATTTCTCCGACCAGCCGTAATCCTCGAGAAGCGCCCGCACCTCCCGGTCCGTAAAGCCAAAGTGCTCCTGATAAGGCGTCTCTCTGATCGTATCGACATTGAAATTGTTGAATCCCGTAAAGATGCTTTCCTTTGAGATTCTCAGACAGCCCGTCAGCACCGCAAAATGCAGACTGTCATTGGACTTTAGCGCCTGGGAGAGCAGAAGCCGGATCAGCCTTACCATTTCGTCATAGTAACCGGACTGGTACGCCTGATGCAGCGGCACATCGTACTCGTCAATCAGTATGATTACGCGCCGGCCGCAGACCTTCTGCAAGAGCTGTGACAGCAAAAGAAGGCTGTCCCGCAGAAGCTCGTCCGCCATCGTAAAAATACCCTCAGTACTCACATGCACGAGCGCCCGATACTGCCGTCTTTCCGACTCGGACAGCGCCTCGCCTGACATCAGATTCGAAAACCGCAGCGCCTCTTTTGCGATAATACTGCGCAGCATTCCCTTTGCATCCTGAAAATTCTCCCCTTCCGTGCCCTTTAAGCTGACGGAAATCACCGGAAACTGTCCCATATAGCGGTCGCAGAGCTCCCGGTTTTTGGAGACCTCAAGCCCCTCAAAGAGCGCCCTGTCCGCTCCCGGCTCAAAAAAGCATTTCAGCATACTCATATTCAGCGTTTTTCCGAAACGCCGCGGCCTCGTAAACAGATTTACTTTTCCGAGGTTATCTAAAAGGTCGCAGATCAGCCCGGTTTTGTCGATATAGTAATAGTCCATCGTGCGCATTTCCTCGAAGTTCTCAATGCCCACCGGAAGCCTTTTATTTGCCGGCATGCGCTGCCCTCCCGCTCAAAATTCCAGTTATTTTCTACGCCCGGGACGCCCCGTCAACCGACAGAATCTCCCCCGTCACATAGCTTGCCAGATCGCTTGCCAGGTAGAGGAACGCGTTTGCCACCTCCTCCGGCTCGCCGGCTCTCTGCAGCGGGATACCTTTGGAAATACGCTCCACAACCTCCTTCGGAAGCGCCGCCACCATGTCGGTTTTCGTCACGCCCGGCGCAACGGCGTTGACTCTTATGTTGTCCTTTCCCAGCTCTCTCGCCAGGGAGATCGTAAGTCCGTTTACCGCGAACTTGCTGGTGGGATAGCCCACCCCCGCAGCCTGCCCGGAAATGCTCACCATCGAGCTGGTGTTTATAATGCAGCCGCCGCCCTGCTCCTTCATCACGGCAGCCGCCGGAAGAATCGCGTAAAAGACGGCCTTCACGTTCAGATCAATGACCCTGTCAAACTCCTCCGCCGTGTAGCTGTACAGCGGCGTGCTCTGAGAAATGCCCGCGTTATTCACCAGAATGTCGATTCTGCCGTATTTCTCCTTCACCTCCAAGACGGCCCGCTCCACCTGTGCGGCGTCGGTGAGCTTCGGGCACTTCCCCTCTGCCTCCCAGGCGCCGTTCTCCTCCTTAAGCTTCTTTAACGCGGCGTCAACCGTCTCCTGCCTTGAGCCAAACAGCACAACCTTCGCGCCGTTTGCGAGATATTTGCGTACCACCTCAAAGCCGATGCCTCTCGTTCCGCCTGTGACAATCGCCACCTTCCCCTTCAGCATAATCTTACCTTCCTTTCTTAATTGTTTACAGCGGCCGACTCTAACAGCCCTTTCTGAAATTGCGCACCACCAGAAGAATTCCGAGAAGAATCAGCACAATCGAAACCGCAACCATCACGTAAAATGTGGACATGGCCGCCGGTCCCTGCAGCACGAGGCATTCCCCGGCCGTATAATTCTTAAGCATCTCCTCGATCTCACTGTCCGTATACTCCAGCTCCTTAAGATCGTCCCGGAAAGCCCCCTCCAGCCCTTTGAGATTCCGCTCCATCTTTACGGAAACGCCCTCAAAGTGCACTTTTGTTTTCGGCTCCTCGCCCCCCGACAGATAGGCGTAGGTCTCCTCCGACAGGCGCTCCATGGCGTCCACGTCCGCGTCCCTTATGTAGATGGCAGCCATGCCGCCCTCCCCCACCGGAATCATATAATAGTAGCCTGTGGTCTTGCCAGCCGTTCTGGAATTCTCGTACTGCGTGTACGTCTCCTTCGCCGCAAAGCTTCCCAGACAGTAGCTGATCTCACCTTTGACGTGCTGTCCGTTCTTCAGACCGTTCTCGAGCACATAGTCGTAGTCCTTCGCCGGCAGCAAAAGCTGCGGGAAATCTCCCTCCTTAATCAGCGTCCCCAGAAGAACACAGCCGAATATCAGACAAATCAGCGGTCCCCTTGAAAAACTTCTTATCAATCTGCCAAACATAATCTTTCTCCTCCTGTTTATCCTTTTTTCGATGCCGATCCGGAAGCGATAAAGCTGTACGCTGCGGCCGCCAGAAGCCCGCCGCAGAAATTGCCGGCCGTGACGAGCACAAGGTTTCTGACAACGCCGGATACCGTCACGGGGGCCGACGCAAGCAGCCCGAGAGCCAGCATCGTCATATTGGCGATACTGTGCTCGAACCCGCACGCCACAAATGTGAAGATACACCAGAAAACCATAATGAGCTTTCCGGACTCGCTCTTCATCTTAAGGCTGCACCACACGGCAGCACAGACCAGCATGTTGCACAGAATCCCTCTTGTGACAAGCGAAACCGCTCCCATGGCCGTTTTGTTCACAGAGGCCGCCGCGATAAATTCCAGCGCGCCGCCGGACGCAATGCCGGTTCCATAGAACAGAAGGGCCGCAAAAACGGATCCCGCCAGATTTCCGAGCCAGGAAAAAATCCAGACTGCCCCCGCGTCCTTCCAGGAGAGCCTTTTTCCAAAAACAGCCGCCGCCATGACGAAATTGTTTCCGGTAAAAAGCTCCGATCCCGCCATGATGACGAGGCTTAACGCCACCGCAAAGGCGGCCGCGTTGGCCAGCCTTGCCGCCGGGGCATAATCCGGCGAGAGCGCTCCGCCCACTGCTGCCGTCACCATAACGCCGAAACCCACATACAGGCCCGCAAGAACCGCCGCCGTCAGATACCGCGCCTTTGAGGCTCCAAGCAAATCTCTCTTTTTTACCGCCGCTGTCGCTGCCGCCGCAATTTCATCCTGAAACATCCCGTACCTCCCGCATTACCGCTTCCGATTATCTGCCGTACTGTCCCAGTATACAACCATTCGGGAAATTTTACAATGGATAATGCGGCCGCTTTATATAAAAAGGGCCGTCCGGAAATAACAGCCCCTGCACTTTAGCCAGGTGTGATCCATGCGGATCGTTGTGATCGGCAGCTGCGCCGCCCTTCTCCCGGCGGAACGCTGCCGCACCGCATCTTGTCATTTGCCAAAAAAAAGACTATAATAAAAGGAAAAATAAAGGATCGGATGCTCCTGAGAGAAAGAAGGCGTACAATATATGGATGAGGGCAGCGGAAAAAAATTTGCAGACAAAGTCCTGAAAAATATTGCAGAGGTCATTGTGGGGAAGGAGCGGACGGTAAAGCTTCTTCTGACTGCTCTTGTGGCGGACGGGCACGTTCTGCTGGAGGATGTGCCCGGCACAGGCAAAACAAGGCTTGCGAAGGCTCTGGCAAAATCACTTACAGCAGATTTTTCGAGAATCCAGTTTACACCGGATCTGCTCCCCGGAGATATTACGGGCCTCAATATTTATGACCGACAGAAAAATTCCTTTGTGCTGCAGAAGGGCCCGGTCTTTACCAATATTCTGCTGGCGGACGAGATTAACCGCGCCACGCCGCGCACCCAGGCGGGGCTTTTGGAATGCATGGAGGAGCGGCAGGTAACCATCGACGGGACAAGCTATCTGCCGGGAGATCCCTTCTTTGTTATCGCCACCCAGAATCCGGTGGAAAATGCCGGTACTTTTCCGCTGCCGGAGGCGCAGATGGACCGGTTTGCCATGTGTCTGTCCATGGGACTGCCGGACCGAAAGGAGGAGCTGACCATCTTAAACCGCTATATGAAGGGAGAACCGCTGGCGGAAATTGAGAGCGTTGTGTCTCTTAAGGAGCTGGAACAGGCCCGCAGCGAGGCCAGCGACGTGTTTGTACACCCCTGCATTCTCGAATACATAACCGACATCACAGGCAAAACCCGCTCGGCGGATGTGGCGGCGGGCGCAAGCCCCAGAGGCTCTCTGGCCCTGCTGCGCTGCGCCAGAGCTTATGCGTACCTTACGGGCAGAGCCTTCGTCATTCCGGATGATGTAAAGGAGCTGGCGGTTCCGGTGCTCGCCCACCGCATTGTGACAGGCAGCTTTGGCATGAACCGCCAGGCAGCGGAGCTGGTTGAGCACATCGTGGAAAACACGCCGGTGCCTACGGAGGATTTCCACGCATGATCCGCCTGATCGCGGCAGGCGCCGCAATATTTCTCGTGTATCTGCTGGAGCAGCTTCTTTACCGCCGGCTCTGGAGCAGGGGACTTGGCGTGCGCATTCAGTTTAAGCAGGACAGCCTCTTTGAGGGCGAAGAAGGCGTGCTGCTGGAAACAGTGGAAAACCAAAGCCGCCTTCCGCTGCCTGTGATCCAGGTAAAATTTCAGACCAGCCGCAGCCTGATCTTTGCGTCGGGAAAGGGGTCGCGTTCCACGGATCAGTACTACCGCAACGACGTATTTCAGATCGGCGGAGGCGAGCGGGTGACCCGCAGTCTTGTCTTTTCGGCGGGAAAACGGGGATTTTACCGGATAAATTCCTGCGATCTGGTGGCTTCGGATCTTTTTCTGACGGCGCATATGATGAAGACGCTTCCCGTACAGACCTCTGTCCTCGTATACCCAAACCCCTGGGACAGCCAGGAGTTTCGGCTTTCCCTGCAGCAGATCAACGGGGAAATGCTCGCCAGGAGGCATCTTCTGGAGGATCCCTTTGAATACCGGGGAATCCGCGATTATCAGCCCTCCGACGATATGCGAAGCATCAACTGGAAAGCCACCGCAAAAACCGGCGAACTTAAAATAAACCAGAAGAACTGCACGTCACTTAAGGCGGTCCGGATTTTCCTGAATCTGGAGGATAACGGGATTCTGAAAAAAGAGGAATGCGTGGAGGCCTGTCTGCGCGTCGCGGCGGGCCTGTGCGAATATTTTCTCGGACAGGGAATGCAGGTATCCTGCTGCGGCAACAGCAGAGACTGCATTACCGGCGAGCCGCTCTCCCTTGAGGCAGGCGCCGGAGCCGGACAGATGACCGCAGTATACAAAAGCCTTGCCCGAACGGACGCCGGCGATGTGCTCCCCTTTGTGCCGCTCTGGCAGAACAGGCTGTCGGACTGCGCGGAGGGCTCCTTCACGTTTCTTGTGACCCCCTGCCACTACGATGCGTTTACGGAGCTTATCAGACAGTTTGACCGCGCCGGAAACGATTTTGTCTGGTTCTATCCGGTCTGCGGCACCACAGATCCAAAGCTTCCTTCGGATATTGAGAAGCATATTCGTTTTCTGCACATACAGGGGAATGCGTAACAGATTCTGTCACAGTCAATCAGGCACGAAAAACAGGTGGGAAACATGAATCGTAAAAATATATGGTTTGTCAGAGGCTTGCTGGCGACGCAGATCAATCACTGGGCGTTTTTCCCGATTCTGCTGTTTGCATTTTTCGGAATCGCTGAGATCGCCGGGTTGGACGCTCCCCGCCCGCTCCTCTGGCTTTCGTCCGGTGCGGCTCCCGCGCTTCTTTTTGTACTCCGCTCGAAAATCAATAAGTTCTGGCTGCTTCTCTTAAGCCACGGCGCAGTCGCCGCACTGTGGTCTGTGCTGTCTGTGGGCCTGTTTCCTGTTTCCGGCTGGGTGTACGCAGCCGCCGTCTGCTGCTATACGGTTTATTCTGTCATCTCCCGTTTAAAGAGCCGGGAGGAGCAGGAGGGCGCCGTGAATATGCCGACAGCCCTCGGCATCTCCGCTGTCTCGCTTTTTATACTGCATTCTCAGAGCTTTCGGGAATGGGACGGCCTTTATCCCGCAGCGCTGCTGATTGTCGCGGTTCTGCATTTTTTTGCGTTTTACCTGGAACGCTATCTGAACTTTCTTAAGGTCAGTCAAAGCAGTGCCGGACATCTTCCCGAGCGGGAAATCTTTTTTTCCGGAATCCGGATGGTGGTCTGCTATGCGCTTGTTTCCGCGGCGGCGATTTTTCTCGTACTCGCTTCTGACCTTGCGTGGCTGCAGATCCTTCTCGACTGGCTTCGCCGTGCTTTCATCCGTCTGCTTCGGCTGCTGTTTTCCGGCTCCGAAAGCCGCGAACCGGAGTATGCTCCGCCGGAGAATACGCCTGCGCCAGACGGCGGTTTCATGGAGATTGCGGACGCGGGCGAACCGTTCTTCCTCTGGGAGCTTTTAGAGACGGCGGCAAAAGCCGCAATTATAATCGGTGCCGTCTGGCTTTTGGCCAGGCTTCTGCGGCGGCTTCCCGCGTTTATACGGGAGCGCATGGGGCGCAGCCGGACGATGGAAGTTGAAAACGCTGCGGCCGTGTGGGACGTGCGGGAGAAGTGCGGGATAAAAAGACAGAAAAGTCCGGCTGACACAGGAAATCCGTTTGCGTTTATGAGCGCCGGCGAGCGCATCCGAAGGCTCTATAAAAAGCGCGTTTTAAGCGCCGCAAAGACCCGGGAAACCGGCGGCGAGGACGAAATAAATCCAGCTCTTTTTACTGCCGGAGAGTGGGGAAAACGTCTGCACAGCGAAGAGCTGGCCGCCCCCTATGAAAAAGCGCGCTATTCCGGCGAAGGCTGCACAACAGAGGATCTGCGCCGGATGAAGCTGGCCTGCAGGAGGAGCGCGGGAAGCGGCAAATAAATCAAACAGCTTCATGGAAGATCGCTGCATTCCGATATTCTCCGCCACGCGCTCCTTGCTACCGCCCGCAAGCGCGGGACGGATGGATGTTTGAAAGAAGCAAAGGAAGTGTTTTCCGATTTCTGTCACACCGTTTCTTTCAGAAAGGTCTCTGAAAATGGGGGTTTTAATTCCGCCGGCCGATAATTTTCTCTTCTAAGCGATCAGTGTAAAGCCCGACAGTGTCACAAGTCCCGCAAAGAGCGCGGCCGGAATCACGCCGATCCAGATATTGCCGTATTTGCGGTAAAGGTAAGTCACAACGCCTGTCGTTCCGCCCATCATGTAGCAGTAGCCGAACGCGAAATCCAGCGCTCCGCAGCTTGTGTTCTGCCCGGTTCCGTATACGCCAATCTGCGGGATAATCGTTGTGCCGTCCCCGATTATCAGGCGGCCGCCGTACTGAATCACAAGGAGCACAAACAGCGCAGACGCCGTCATGCATGTGTTCACCGCCACCGCAATCCACATATCCTTTCGCTCGCTTCCGGCGGAGGGAAGCACTCTCTGATTCATATTTCCCACAAACATGACAAAGAAAATAATCAGTATGTAGGGGATGGCGCGCACGATGCGCATCGGGCTGATTTTTAAGTAAGTCGACAGGTTCCACACCTGATAGTTGATGCCCAAAAAGCCCTCCATCAGCCAGAGCCACACAAACACGAAGGTCACGGCGATCAGACCAATCAAAAACCCCTTTGCAGGCCTGCTCCAGTCAATCCGCGTCTCCTTTTCCCCGCCCAGCGCAAACTCGGACAGCTCCATGGGATTTCCGCTCTTTTTCCGCCGCGACGCATTGACTGCCATGCGCACAATGCCGATTGCTGCCAGCACCAGAAGCCACGCCATAATTCCGTTTAAATTGGCGGATGTCAGCCAGCGGCTCCACCAGGTTCCCGCCCCGGTCCACTTCATGGTGTACGCCGAAACATGGACGAAGATCAGCGCCGGAATCACCAGTGCAAACAGGAAATCCAAAGCCCAGGCCCCTGCTCCCTTTCGCGGCTCTTTCTTCGGCACCGCATTGGCCGCACGGCCGAAAAATCCGGTCTGCATCAGCAGATTGATCATAGCCGCCAGCAGAAACATCATGGTCACACAGG
>CATJJD010000157.1 GCA_949740385.1 uncultured Lachnospiraceae bacterium | reverse complement strand
TTGACACATTGGATATTGAGTGATATATTAAATTCATCAAATACAAAAGAGAAAAAACAAAGGGAAACAGAAGATCCCGGAAGTAAAAATCAAAGAAGGAGGTACAGTCCAAAGGGAACATAAGTTAAGGCAGGGAGCAACCACAGCACACCATTTAATCAAACAGGGCTCTGACGAGGGTTCATAAGAAGCGCAGACCGAGAGATTCCAAGAGGATTAAGATCTGACAGAGTTTCAATAAAGGCAAAACCTGACGCAGATTGAACGAAAAAGTTAAGAATCATCTGACATTCATAAACCTGACGGACATTCGACATTGAGTTGAGACATAACCGGACATCAGAAAAGGGAAGACTTGACAGACATTCGACACCAGACAGGACAGAACGGAAGCTCAGAAGAGGGAGAGACTTTATACAGATTCGACAGACAGTTAAGATTTGACCGAAATTCCTGAAAGCTTAATACCTGACAGCGACGGGCAGAATCATAACGTGACATCAGGGACAGCTTTTATGAATGGGATACAGGGAACAGGAGAGATTAAATGTGTCATAATGAGAAAAACCGTTGGTAATCTGACTGCAGAAAGGAGCAGATATACATAACGGGAAAAGAGAGGTAAGGTCCGATGGACAAAACAGAGCATTAGCACCATTCGAATTGAAGAATTCGGATGGTGCTAATTTAATTGCCGGCACCGTTTTCGGCTGTTGGAGACCTTTAACAGCGAGAATAAAAATTGACAGAATTATCAGAAAAATATATAGAAATTATGCAATTAAAAGTTAACAATAAAAATGATGGATTATCTTTAAAAAATATGTTGACAAAACAGGTATTGCGTGGTATATTAAATACAACAAAACAAGAGACACCAGACAAAAACAACAAAACTTCGAAGGAGGAAAGGTCCAATGGACAGAGCAGAGATCTGAATCATCGAAAAGAAAAAGTAAGGAGGTACAGTCCACCGAAAACGTAAGCCAGGGTAAGAAACAACCGAAGCACCGTATTCCACATTCAATCAGAGAAACGGGTGGCAGAAGATGAGAAGAGAACTGGGAGGGAGCTTTGAAACTGAACCGTTAATGCTATACAAAGTCAATCCGGGAGCCGCGACCGAGAACGGAAAATTGAGTGTAGAAAACGAACCGAAACATTACACAAAACAAAAACACTACAGAGAGCAGAAGAACTGCACAGAAAGGAAAGAGGTAACGTCCAATGGACAAAGCAGAGGTTTAGCACCATTCGAATGAGAACATTCGGATGGTGCTGATTTTTTGTCTGTATTTTGAAATGATGCGGGCCTGACAAAAGTTTGCCTTGACTAACTTGCGGACAATCTGTTATAGTTTCTATACTTGATCAGGTAATATTTTACATTTAAATGTTAATCAATGAAATACCCTTACGTGGGGGAGTAGTTCGCACAATGTGTTGCTTGTCAACAGTCCCGGCCGGATGGCCTGGCAAGCATTAAAGAATGAGACTCATGTATGTACATAATCAGGCAGTAATCTGGTTATCGTGCATATAGGAGTCTCTTTTTTATTGCTGTACGGAAAGAGAAAAGGGGTGGAGCATGTTTTTATTTATTGAATTGTTTCTGATCGGAATCGGTCTGTCAATGGATGCGTTTGCGGTGTCGATCTGCAAGGGACTTATGATGGAGCGGGTCAACAAAAAGCAGGCGGCTGTGATCGGGCTGTATTTCGGCGGATTTCAGGCGCTGATGCCTCTGATCGGCTGGTTTTTGGGCATCCGGTTTCAGAAGTACATCACTTCCGGCGGCCACGGGATTGCCCTCGGGCTTCTGGCACTTCTGGGAGGAAAGATGATTTTTGAGGCGGTAAGGGATAAGGATGAGGTGGAGATCGGAGAGAAGGATCTTCCCCTCGACCATAAGCAGATGCTGCTGCTGGCAGTTGCCACCAGCATCGACGCGCTGGCAGTGGGAATCACCTTTGCTTTTCTGGATACACCGATTGCCGTTGCTGTCGTGATTATCGGCTGCACCACGTTTGCGCTGTCGGTTTTCGGTGTTTTCGTCGGAAACTTTTTCGGCACAAGATACCGGAAAAAGGCGGAGATCGCAGGCGGAACGATTCTTATGCTGATCGGCCTGAAAATTCTGCTGGAGCATCTTGGAATTCTGTCTCTTTAGAAGCTGTCCGGGACGGACACGGAAACGCCAAAGCCTGTCGGTACAGGCTTTGACAGTAAAAAAGAAAGGATAAAAATTATGTTTGATTTCATTACAACGGGCCCGCTGGC
>CATJJD010000156.1 GCA_949740385.1 uncultured Lachnospiraceae bacterium | reverse complement strand
TCCTCGTTTCTGACGATGAATTATGTGGACACCGCGCTTCTGGCGGCGGACGCGGACATGTTTGCCCAGGTGTCGGAGCTTCTGGGAGAGCAGAAGAAGGCAGAGGAAGCCCGGGCTTATGCGAAGCGGGTGCGGGAGGCATTCTTTGAGGAGTATGTGGAGGCGGACGGCAGAATAAAGCAGGAGATGCAGGGAAACTATATTCTCGCGCTGAAGTGTCATATGGTTCCGGAGGAGCTTTCGCCTGCGCTGGCCGAACATCTGAACCGGCTGATCGGGCAAAACGGCGGCTGCCTGGACACCGGGTTTATGTCGACGCCTTATCTTTTGGACATTCTCTGCGATTACGGGTATGAAAAGACGGCTTTTCAGGTGCTGTGGCAGACAAAATGCCCTTCCTGGCTGTATGAAATCGAACACGGGGCCACAACGCTCTGGGAAAACTGGGATGCGGTGAAGGAGGACGGAAGCGTCGACGGCTGTTCCTTTAACCATTATGCCTTTGGCTGCATCGGTGATTTTCTGTACCGCCGCATAGCGGGAATCCAGAATGCGGGCACTGCATACGACAGAATTCGCATAGCGCCGCTGTACAACTGCGGCCTTGCGTGGGCGAACGGAGAGCACAGGAGCCCGCAGGGACTGATTCAGGTACGATGGGAGAAAAAGGCGGACAGAGTCTGCATTACCGGAAAAATTCCGGCAAACACGCAGGCCGTTCTCGTGCTGCCGGACGGAAGTGAGCGGGAGATCGGAAACGGAAGCTTTGCGGTGGATGTTTTGAGGAACGGAGATTGCTATGAGTGAAATACATACCTTGATTTTTAATGAAATTATGAAGTCCAAAACGATGTATTCGCCGGACCGAAAAGTTGACTATGAAAAAAAGAGGAAGGAAGAGCGCCAGCAGACGAAGCAGGTTCCGCTTCCGGAAAACATTGCGTTCACAGAGGAACACATGGGAGGTGTTTCGGTGGAGCTGGTGACGGCGGAGAATAACCCGAAGGACCGGATGATCTACTACATTCACGGAGGGGGATTTATTTACGGAGAGCCGGCCACAAGAAGATTTCTGACGTCTTATTT
This sequence comes from uncultured Lachnospiraceae bacterium, assembly GCA_949740385.1. Taxonomy (GTDB): domain Bacteria; phylum Bacillota; class Clostridia; order Lachnospirales; family Lachnospiraceae; genus Roseburia. The sequence continues at coordinate 16,705 of CATJJD010000156.1, read as the reverse complement.
TGCCGGAACCTTTCACTGTAATGTGGCCGCAGTGGACTATCGCCTGGCGCCGGAGTTTCCGTATCCGGCCGGCGCCCTGGACTGCATTGCCGTGTACGAGGCGCTCTTAAAGCAGTATGATTCGAAAAAAATTGTGTTTGTCGGGGAGAGCGCCGGCGGGAATCTGGTGCTGTCAACGCTTCTGCGGGCAAAGGAGAGAAAACTGCCTCTTCCGGCTGCGGTTTTTGCAGTCTCTCCCACCGTGCAGTATGATCAGGTGTTTCCGAGCTATACCGAAAATGCGGACAGCGACTGCATGATCGGAAATCTGTCGGATGAGGTGTGCGACGTCTATTTGCAGTCAAAAGATCCGGCGGTTCTTAAAGATCCCTTTGCCGCGCCTTATTACGGAGATTACAGCGGCTGCCCTCCGATTTTCCTGTGGGCATCCGGCTCGGAGGTGCTTTTGGATGACAGCGTTTTTCTGTATGAAAAGCTGAAAGCCGCCGGGCAGGACTGCGAGCTCTATATCCGGGACCATATGATGCACGGTTATCTGACAACGCCGGCGTTTCCGGAAGCGCAGGCGGACCTGCAGATTATGAAACAGCGGATGGATGCGGTTATGGATGGACAGAGAGACTTCGGCAACCGGCGGATAACGCTGCAATAGAAAAATCCTATCTCACTTTAGCCCCGCGGCGGTACTGCTGCGGGGTTATCTTATACTGTTTTTTAAAGCAGTTCTGAAAGTGGCTCTGGCTGGAGAAGCAGAGGTAGGAGCTGATCTCGGAGATGCTCTTGTCCGAGTAGCGAAGAAGCTCCTTCGCCTCCTCCAGCTTGCATCTGCGGATGAAGGCGGACAGGTCAAAGCCAAGCTGTTCCTTAAAGAGCGTCGACAGATACCCTCTGGAAAAGCCCACATAGTCCGCCACATCCGAAACCGTAATGCGGGCGTTTGTGTGGTGGTGCACAAAATAAATGGCCTTCTGCAGGACGGGATCTTCGTGGCGTTCGGTTTTATGTCTGGACACGCGCATGGTGTAGTCCACCAGCATCCGCTGGGAGAGGGTGTGTACCGCGTCCGCATTGGTGAGAGTCTCGACCTGCTGGATGTAGGAGTCCGAGAGATGGAAGGCGAGCTCCGGCGGAAGTCCGCCCCGGATAGCCGCGCGGCAGTAGATGGTCGTCTCGATAATAAACAGGTTCTTCTCGTTGCGCAGGGAGGTGTTTGCGACGGTTCCGCTGTTGACCATGACGGAAGAGTGCAGAAAATCCCGCAGCTCGTCCAGATCGCCGTTTTCCACAAGGCGGATCAGCCGTCTCTCCACATCCAGAGAATTGTTCACCCGGTCAGCTTCCTTGTCCGTGATTTCCTGGTGGACAAGACGCCGGCTCACCGTATCATCGTCGGGGATGGATACGATGTTCTGCAGATCGTGGGGCACGGCCTCCTCCCGGTTGACGGAAAAATTTAAAAAGCAGAGCTCGGCTACGAACTCGTTCACGGTCCGGCATGAAATTCCTTTCAGAAAATGGAGAAACGCCTGTGTCTCGGATTCCTTTATGTGAAACTCTCTGCGCATGGAAAACAGCGTGGAGTTATCGTAGAAAACAGGCGTGGCGGGACCGAGAATGCAGAACGCGTTTTTGTTTTTCCAGCGGACATAGCCGTAGAAGCCGCCGAAATCGGCAGTCTGCCAGGAGACCAGGTAGTCGAAGGAGCAGAAGGCATTCCGGTACTGCTCTGGGGGGGCGTAATCGACGGCTGCGGCAGGGACACAGAAAGCGAGGCTGCCGTCCTCATAGTAGCAGAGCGGCAGATGGGTGAAGCTGTACAGATATGTGAGAAATAATCGGGTGTCGTCCATGTGAATCTCCCTTCGGCACATCATTTATTACAAATATATAATATATAAGATAAATATGCAATATGAAATGGCGCAGTCCGGATAAAATGAGAACCAGAAAAAGGAGGAGAGTGTATGAAAAAAGTGAAAAAGGGAACCTGGAGCCATGATTTTAAGATCAACCGGTCGCTGTATTTTCTTACGATTCCGATCGTACTTTACTTTCTGATCTTTAACTACGCTCCGATGTTTGGACTTGTCATTGCGTTCCAGAATTTTAAACCGACGAGAGGCATTCTGGGAAGCACGTTTGTGGGATTTCAGAATTTCATTGATTTTTTCACGGGGCCGAACTTCGGCATGATTCTGCGCAACACCGTGGTAATCAATGCGCTGGGCCTTGTGATCGGCTTTCCCTTAACGATTGCCTTTGCGCTTTTACTCAACGAAATCTACAAAAAGTGGTTCAAAAAGACGGTGCAGACCGTCAGCTATCTGCCGTACTTCGTTTCGATGGTCGTCATGTGCGGACTGGTCATCGAGTTCTGCGCGACAAACGGCGTTATCACCAATGTGCTGGTGAACGTGTTCCATATTTCGCGGGAAAATCTGCTGCAGAATCCGAAGTATTTCTGGGGAATCAATCTGTTCACGGATATATGGCAGGGGCTTGGCTACGGCTCCATCATCTTTATCTCGGCGATCACCTCCGTGTCCTCGGAGCTGCACGAGGCGGCCGCAATCGACGGCGCCGGCAGATGGAAGCGCTGCATTCATGTGACGATTCCAAGTATTATGCCGACGATTGTCACGATGCTCGTGTTAAAGTGCGGGACCATGCTGTCGCTGGGAGGAGACAAGATTCTTCTTTTGTACAATCCGAGCACATACGAGACCGCGGACATCATTGCTACCCACGTACAGCGCATGGGTATTGAAAAAATGCAGTACGGCTACTCCGCGGCGGTGGGGCTGTTCAATTCTGTCGTGGGCACGGCGCTGCTTCTGCTCTCGAACTATGCGAGCAAAAAGCTGGCGGATACCTCGATCGTCTGATGCGCCGCGTCTCTTAGAGCGGATTCAAAAGAAAGGAGACAAAAAACTGTGATCGAAAAGGTGGGACCTTCCCGTGTTATTTTTAACATATTAAACTACGGATTTATGATTTTTTTCTCATTCATCTGCATTGTGCCGATCTGGCATGTGGTGATGGCTTCCGTCTCGGACCCGCGGCTTCTGATGAGCCATGCGGGAATTGTGTGGAAGCCGCTGGGCGACATTACGGCGGAGGGCTATCGGTTAGTCCTGCAGAATAAGAGCATCTGGATGGGGTACGGCAATACGCTGATCTATGTGATCTGGAATGCGGTGGTCGGCTCGCTGCTGACGGTGATTGCCGGGTATCTCGTAAGCCGGAAGGATTTCCGGTTAAAAAATCCGCTCATGATTTTCATCCTCTTTACGATGATGTTTTCCGGCGGTCTGATTCCCAGCTATCAGGTGATCCGCGCGCTGGGACTGATCAACAACCGCTGGGTCATGATGATACCGGGGCTTTTGAATGCTTTTTACATAACGATGATGAAATCCGGCTTTGAGCAGCTCTCCGACAGCTACGAGGAGTCCGCGAAGCTGGACGGGGCAGGCCCGATGACCATTATGTTTCGGATACTGGCGCCTCTGGTAAAGGCAAATATTGTGGTGATCGTCATGTTTATCGCCGTTATGCAGTGGAATGCCTGGTATCCGGCGTCCATCTACCTGCCGGCGGCGAGGGATTACTGGCCCCTTCAGCTCTTCCTTCGGGAAATGCTGATCCAGAATGACACAGCGGCGGTTGTGATGGGGTCCGACGCGGCTGCTGCTGCGGATTTTACATCCAACCTCGTCAAGTACTGCGCGGTGGTGGTGGCGACAGCGCCGATTTTATGTATTTACCCGTTTATCCAGAAATATTTTGTGACGGGAGTCACGCTGGGCGGCGTGAAGGGCTGACAAAGGTTGCAGTGCCTGCGGCTGCGGGCTGTAAACAGATATGTGAAGGAGGAAACAGTATGAAAAAGAAATTACTGTCACTTGTGCTGGCAGGAGCGATGGCGTCGTCCCTTTTCGCGGGATGCGGAGACAATAAGGGTTCGGCGGGCGGCGGAACGCAGAGTGCGGGCGGCGGCGCAGAGCCGGTGGACGTGGGGGCGGACAATCTCGAGGAGAGCCGCGAGATCACGGTCTGGCTGTACAAGGACGACTACAAGATTTACGACAGCTACGACGAGAACCCGGTGGTGCAGTACTTAAACGGTAAGTTTAACTGTACCTTAAAGTTTCAGCAGCCGGCGATGGGAAGCGAGAAGGAGCAGTTTTCGCTGATGCTCGGCACCGGAAGCTACACGGATGTCATGGAAATTTCCAACTGTCAGGAGGGTGTGGCGAGCCTGTACGAGGACGGCGTGATTAAGGATCTTGCGCCGTATCTGGAAAATTATATGCCGAATTTTTACGCGTTTTTGAATGCGCCGGAGAACGGGGATGTGAAAAAAGCGCTGTATGACGGGGACGGCCATCTGTTTACGATTCCGTTTCAGGTTCGGCTGCAGGACGAAAACCGCTGGGGTGGCATGGTGTACCGCAGAGATATTCTCGAGACGATGACGGGCGGCAACGTGGCGTTCCCGAGCGGGAACGGGGAGCCGACGACCGTGGAGGACTGGGATTATGTGCTGGAAACCATGAAGACGTATTTTGATGCGGCGGGGCTTGCGGACTATGCCTGCCTGATTATTCCTGCGCAGGGATATTTTGAGACGGGAGAGCTTCTGACCGGGTTTGGCGTCGCAGGGAACTTTTACGTGCAGGACGGCACGGTAAAATACGGGCCGGTGGAGCAGGGCTTTTACAATTATCTCGTCAAAATGAAGGAGTGGTACGAAAAGGGCTATATTTATCAGGATTTTGCCAGCCGCACAAACGATGTGTTCTATCTGCCGAACACGGCTCTGACCTACGGGGGATCGGCGGGCATATGGTTTGGTATGGGCGGACAGCTGGACGGCGCCATGTCCATGCCGGAATATGGCCTTGAGGTAAACGTGCAGGCGCTTGCTTCCCCGCTGGATACGGCAAGCACTTCGGCGCTTCTGGCGCAGACCGGGCTTGAGAACGAGCGTGTGGCCATGAACACACAGGGGTACGTCGTTGCGGATACCTGCAGCGAGGAGAATATGATAAGATTTATGTCGGTTGCGGATTATCTGTTCACCGACGAGGGCGCGATGCTGCGCAGCTACGGGCTGACGGCGGAACAGGGCGCGGCGGACAATTCCTACTATGCGGCGGCCGGGCTTTCGGGCGGTGCCTACACGATGGAGGGAGAGACATTTACCTACGCGGAGCCGCTTGTGCCGAATGTGGGGGCGCTCTGTATCGACGGCAGCAATATGTCCTATATCGGAAACCGTCTTCCGGGGCTTTTGAACAACGAGTACGATCTGGCATATGCGACGGAATCGGTAAGTCGGGCCTCCGCTGTGTGGAAGGGAACGGGAAGGGATAACAATTACCCGTCTTCCATCGCTTTCAGCGCGGAGGACAACGATAAAATTGCGTCGAACTACAGCAACTACAGCGATTACCTGAATACGATGGTTCCGAAATTTATTATGGGAACGGAGGCACTGACGGAGGAGAGCTTTGCGGCCTTTGCGGAGCAGATGAAGTCCCTCGGGGTGAGCGAGAGCCTGGAGCTGTACCAGTCTTACTATGACGCGTTTATGAGTGAGTGAGGATGAAGATTTTATCGCAGGACAGCCCGGTGGAGGCTGTCCTTTCAAGGGCATTTGATCTTGCCGTGTTGAATCTGCTGTTTCTGCTGACCTGCATACCGGTTTTTACCGTGGGGGCGGCAGTGACGGCGCTCTACGATGTGATGCTTAAGCTGGTGAGAGACGAGGAGGGGGCGCTGATTAAGGGATATTTTGGAGCTTTTTCGGAAAATTTTAAAAAGGCGACCCTCTGCTTTCTGCCGCTGCTTTTTGTTATGGCGGTGCTGGTCTGGAATCTGTACTGGTATGTGGGCGGCTACCTGACCGGTCACGGGCAGGGCATGAAAGCGGCGTTGATCGCGGGGATGGTTCTCATCTGCATGGTGGGGGAGTGGATTTTTGTGTGGCAGGCCCGTTTTGTCAACACGATTCGGGAAATCTGGCACAATGCGCTCTTTTTCACCTTCCGGTATCTGCTGCGGAACTTTATTTTTACAGCCGCGACGGCTCTGTGGATTTATCTGACGGTATTTTTTCCGCAGCTCTGGATTGTGGGAATCTTTTTTGCCTTCTCGCTTCCGGCGTTTTTAAAGAGCCTGTTTTACCGGAATAAGCTGCAGCCCTTTGAGGATATGATCCGGGAAAGGGACGGCGGTCTTTGAGGAGGCGCGGTCAGGGATGTCTGCTCCATTGACAAGATGTTCCATATGCGTGTATACTACTGTTAGAAGCGTAAACGGGCGACGGCAGACATAAAACACGGGGAGGATGCGTATGGAATATTTGGACATTGTGGATGAGCAGGGAAATCCCACAGGCGAAAAGATTGAGCGGGCGGAGGCTCACCGGACAGGTGTGCTGCATCGCACCTCTCATGTGTGGATTATGCGAAGAAAAGAGGGGCAGCTCCAGATTCTGCTGCAGAAGCGATGTGAGAACAAGGATTCTTTTCCTGGGTGCTACGATATTTCCAGCGCCGGCCATATTCCGGCGGGGGTCGACTATGTGTCCTCCGCTTTGCGGGAGCTGAAGGAGGAGCTTGGCGTCGACGTGCGAGAGGAGGACCTGATTGTGTGCGGGAAGAATCTCATCGAGATGCACGGGAATTTTCACGGCGAGCCGTTCTGGGACAGACAGATCAGCATGGTCTTTCTTCTGTGGAAGGACGAGGAGGCAGAGGATTTTCAGGTCCAGAAGGAAGAGATCGACAGTGTGATGTGGATGGACTTTACTGCCTGCAGGGAGGCGGTGGTTCAGATGTCGATCCCGAATTGCATTGATATTAAGGAGCTTGATATGCTGGAGGCTTACTGTGGGAAGCAGTGACCGGGCCGTGCGTGCGCGGCAAATCAGAGGCGAAAGGAGCAGATGAGATGTACAATGTGGTGACGGAGAATTCTTCTCTGGAGGAGATCAAAAAGGCGTTCGACGAGCTGAACCGGAAGATGGGCGAGCTGGAGGAGAAGGAGCCGGCGGAGGCCGAAAGCGAGGCCTATGCGGCGTGGGAGCGGGAGTGCGAGGCGCTTGCGTTTCGCTCGGAGGAGCTGATGACGTGGATTGACCGGAAGATGACGGCGGGGCTTGGGGCGTGATGGACAGCATCAGTCAGATTCAAACAAAACTGAAACCGATATTTCAAAAATATCCTGTGCGCAGAGCGGTGCTGTTTGGTTCCTGTGCGAAGGGGACGATGCATGAGAAGAGCGATGTTGACATTATGGTTGACAGCGGGCTGAGAGGCATGGCTTTTTTCGGACTTCTGGAGGATGTCGCGTCTTCTCTGGATATGCCGGTTGATTTGCTGGATGTTACACAGATTAAGCGAGACTCGGAAGTAGAGAGGGAGATTCGGCAGTCGGGAGTCGTAATATATGAAAAGTAAGGACAGAATTGTAATACAAAAGATTTTGGAGCATGTCAGGTTAATTTTGAAGTATACGGAAAAGTATTCTGAGATCGATGAGTTCGAGGCAGATTCCATGTGTGTCGATGCATGTGTGTTTAATCTGATGCAGATCGGAGAGCTTGCAAAGACATCGCTGAGTGATGAGGGGAAGCGGGAGATTTCCGGTATTCCGTGGAATCAGTTATATGGAATGCGCAACCGAATTGTTCATGGATATGAAGGGGTAAAGCTTACAATTATCTGGGATACAATCAAAGAAGATTTGCCGGAACTGAGACAGGAACTGGAAAAGATTAATTAGATGGAATGGGGCTGTCGCACTAAGTAATTAGTGCGACAGTCTCTGTCCTTTTCCGCAATGTCTACGGCAGCATATGCCCCGCAGAAAGATACAGTCGATACCACTCCTCCCGCGCAAGCGCAATGTGGGATGCGTCGGCGATCTCCTGCAGGTGGGCCTTATTGGTTGTGCCTGCGATCATCTGGATGTTGGCCGGGTGGCGCAGAATCCAGGCGGCGGCGATGCCGGACGGCGTCACCTGATACTTTTCGGAAAGCTCATCCAGCGCGGTGTTTAACTCCGGGAATTTCTCCCGGTTTCCGACGAAGAGTCCCTCGAAAAAGCCGTACTGGAACGGCGACCAGGCCTGTATCGTCATGTCGTGGATGCGGGTGTAGTCGAGAATGCCGCCGTCTCTGTCCACGGCGCCGTCCGTCAGCATGTTTGCCTCGATACCGGCTGCAACCATATTGGAGAACGGAATGCTAAGCTGCATCTGGCAGAATTCGAGAGGCTGCCGGACACATTTTTTCAGAAGCTCAATCTGCAGCGGCCTGTGGTTGGACACGCCGAAGTGCCGCACCTTTCCGCTGCTCTCAAGCAGATCGAAGGCTGCCGCAACCTCCTCCGGCTCAACCAGGGCGTCCGGGCGGTGAAGCACGAGAGAGTCCAGATAGTCCATGTCAAGCCGTTTCAGAATCCCGTCCACGGAGGAGAGGATGTGCTCCTTCGAGAAATCGTACATAACGCCCGGCACGATGCCGCACTTGGACTGAATCCACATATCCTCCCGCCGGATGTCGGTAAGCCTTAAGGCTCTGGCGAAATTCTCCTCGCAGCCGCCGCCCCCGTAAATATCCGCGTGATCAAAAAAAGAAAAACCCTGTTCCAGACAAAAAGAGAGGTATCCGGCAAGCTCCTGCGGGTCCATCTCTCCGATGCGCATACAGCCGATGGCCACAGCGGGAACTGCCGCGCCGGTCTGTCTGAGTGTAAGCTGTTTCATATGTGCCTCCTTGTGAGAAAGTATTTACTGCTGCATTATTATTTCGCTCTTATCGTACCATAACAGGGCACGCCGGACAAGAACATTCGAAAAATGTATTTTTTCCAGATTTTTCGAAAAAAGGTGCTGTAAGGTGCAGTCAAATGTCACATGGAGGTTATGGAATCCGGAAGTTCGGCCGATAAAACAGATATAACCAAGATGACGGGCGCAACGGATATGCGGCAAATATACGCCAGGGAGGGCTATGATGGGAGCGGAATATGGTAATTGCACACAATCTCAATGCAATGAATGCACAGCGGCAGTACAATATGACTGGCCTGAACAGGAAAAAATCCACAGAAAAGCTTTCCAGCGGCTATAAAATCAACCGTGCGGCGGACGACGCGGCGGGACTTGCCGTCTCGGAGAAGATGAGACGGCAGATCCGCGGCCTTGACCGGGGCACTGAAAATATGCAGGACGGCGTGTCCTTTCTGCAGATCGGCGACGGAGCCATGGGAGAAGTACACGATATTCTCCAGCGGATCAATCAGCTTGCGGTACACGGCGCGAACGGCACCCTCTCCCGGTCGGACAGAGAGGCCATCGACGCCGAGGTGCAGCAGCTGAAAACCGAGATCAACCGGATCAACGAGACCACGAAGTTCAACGAGCTGCGCATCTTTTCCGGCGATACGCAGGAGCCGGGCGACAACGGCGAGGTTGTGATCAAGGACCTGGGACTGGCGCCGAAGGATCTGAAAATTTTTGATGCCACCTACGACAGTACAACGGGCGCCGTAACTTACGGCGGCATTGTATTTCGCGGCGAGCGTATCTCCTGGCCGGATCTGAAGGACAAGATACCAAACAGCACGGACCTGGTCTACATAGACCCGGCTGACGGCAAGCAGAAATTCAACGAGGGAACCTGGGTTCTTATGGACGGCCAGAACAAGCTTCTGACGCTTTCCGCAAGGCAGGGAGACGAAGTGCCGAATATCCGGCGCTCGTTCGACATTAGCGCAGACTACGACGGTGTGCACATTGACGGTGAGATCGTCCCCTGGGAAGAGATCAAAAACGAGGACGGTCAGAGCGTGACAAACTCCTCCTATGTAAACGGAACCTGGACGGCGAACTTTCACGGGTCGAACTTTACCTTCGAAGTGAGAAACGCCTTCAACGGAATTCCCGGCATGATCGCCGCCATCAACAAAGAGCACGACGAAAACCTGCTGAACGTCTACGCGACATACTACGGGAGCAGCCCGGTGCAGGCCGTGGACGCGGACATTAACCGCAAGGGTGTGGCCCTTTTGACCACCGGTCAGGCGCAGACCGTGGGCGGTATGATTGCGTCGGCCAATCCGGACGAGAAGAGCTACATTCTGCGGGCGGACGCAGCCGGTCTGTGGCTGCAGGACGCGAAAGGAGCCGATATTGCAGGCTCCAATATGACATGGGAGGAGCTGACCGGAGTGCCGGCCGGCGGCTCAGCCGGGACCAACGGAAAACCGCCGTGGGACAGCGGCTCCTATATTGACGACAGAACGTTTACCTACGCGGATCTGGGCGGCGGCACAGGCGTGAATTTTACGTTTACGATGTCGGATATTACAAGCGTGGACTCGGTTATCGACGGTCTGGACGGTGTGACCATCACGCCGGCCAATGTCCGCAACAAATATCAGATGGAGATGTGGAAGGACACCACGGACCCGAATGTAAAGCATATTCAGCTGACCCACAGCACAACGAACGTCACGCTGCAGGACGAGATTGATCTGGGCCGGGATTTCGGCGACCCATACGACACCTTTGCCCCGGACCCGCAGCCGCCTTCAAACGGAGCGCTGCGATATGATACGACAGACCCGTCAGACCCGAAGGCTGTCATGACCTTTGGAAACGGGACCCTTGTCTATGAGGGAAGCGTATCGCAGATCACCTCGTCGATGGATCAGGTTCTTCAGGCATATGAGAAGTCTGTGATCGACGCGAAAAAGGCCCTGGCGATGGCGGGGGCGAACCCGAACGTGGGACAGCAGGATCTGAGCGATGTGCTGGGTTCACAGTATGTCTCCCCGTCCGGAACCATGCAGGACCCGAACGTACCCGGCGTCGACTATCCGGCAGGCTGGATTGATTTTGCCTGTCTGGACGCGGCGGCAGACCCGATGGGCCTGTTAAGGCAGCTGATCGGAAACGGCTTTGACTCCACATGCGGAACATGCACCAGACATTACAGCTTTAAGTTTGTGGACGATGCCGGCCCTGGCACCACCACCAGCGGCCTTAAATTTATGGCAGATAAGAGTGACTACGACAACCCGAGGCTGGAGATCTCCATATCCTCGCTGGAAAAAATGCTGGCTTCCGTGCCGGCAGGAAAGAAAGGCGAGGAAATGGCCAAAGCGATGGAGGAGATCGCAACAGCGGCCGGTTTTGACGATCATTTTCAGAAGTATCAGGTGGACGGAACCAAATTCTTTGTCCGTGAATCACGAAAAGAGAGCGGATGGTCCGAGCCGGGAGGCGCACAGTTTTTCACAAAGCCGTACAACGCAGACGCGACGAAAACCTACAATCTGACGCTGACAAGCCCGGCACAGCCGCAGAATCCGTCGAACGGTTCGCAGTCGCTGAACTATCAGTACGATCACGCCGCTTACGCAGATGATATTCAGGTCAATATGGTGAGCAATGCAAACGGCGGGTATGTACAGAAGGTGACGGGAGGCTATGAGCCGTATGATCCGACAAAACATGCGGGTATGCCAAGGTTTGAAATTGAGGTCACATATGCGAAGGGCAGTGCGGCGGATACGAGGAAGGCATTCGTCGACAATGCGCTGCAGGCCATGATCAGTGCGACTACCGCCTCCCTTGAAACGAAGGATTATACGAGAGTGGATTACTCCGGCGACGAGAAGGCCAACGTGGCTGTCGACTCCCTCTTCCACTCGTACAGCACGTCGGTGTTTGCTCCGAGCCGCAGAAATCTGATTAAGGGCGAGGAGAGCATCCAGATCCAGAAGAGCGGCGATGTGCCGAACCGGCTGATGATACCGCGCTTTTCGCTCAACTGCTCCGTGCTGGGATTAAACCGCGCAAACTGCCTGTCGCAGGGAAACAGCCGCAACACGATCGAGATGGTGGGGCGGGCTCTCGAGTGCATGTGCGCGCGCAGAAGCCTTTACGGGGCACTGCAGAACAGCATCGAGCATGCGATCAGCTGCAACAAAAATACAGGCGAGAATACGACAGCGGCAGAGTCCCGCATCCGCGACACGGACATGGCCGAGGAGATGGTCAACCAGTCGAAGTACAGCATTCTTGAGCAGGCCGGACAGGCAATGATGGCGCAGGCAAACAGAACCCCGCAGGACGTTCTGAGTCTGCTTCAGTAACAATTTATTGGAAATCGAAAACCCCGGGGGGCGCACATGCCTTTTCCGGGGTTTTTTGCACATAATCTTCATATGAAATTCACAGCAGTGTGTTATACTGACATCATTACATGGCCAGGTAATAAGCAATGACAAAAAATGAGAGAGGACGATCATATGGACGGAAAACGAGTACTGTTTTTGGAGGACGAGCCCACCATACGTGAGGTGCTGACGGAGTACATGCTCATCTCGGGGTACGACGTGACCGCGGCGGAGCGGGGCGATACGGCAATCTGCCTTCTGGAGGAAAACCGTTACGACATAGCGGTGCTGGATATTATGGTTCCGGGGGCGGACGGCTTTGCGGTGCTTAAGTTCATACAGGAGAACTGCCCGGAAACGGCGGCCATTATGCTGACGGCGCTGGAGGACGAGAAAACCCAGGTGCGGGCCTTCAACCTCTGCGCGGACGACTATGTGATCAAGCCGGTATCGCCCATCATACTGTTAAAGCGCATGGAGACGATTCTGCGGCGGGTTTGCCGGGTGCCGGAGGAGAAACAGAGACAGCCGAAGGAGGGCTGCCAGGGGCTTTATCTGCAGGAGGAGGCCTGGTGCGCCTTTTACCGGGGGGAGAAGCTGCCGCTGACATTAAGCGAATATCTGCTCCTTCAGACGCTGATGCGCGAGCCGAACCGGGTGTTTACCAGAGAACAGCTCATTCTTCGGATATTCAACGAGGACTACATCGGCAACGACCGGATTATCGACGCCCACGTAAAAAATCTGCGCAAAAAACTGCCGGTTCCCTGCATCCGAACGGTGATCGGCGTGGGCTACCAGTTTGACGGGAATGTACAGGAGGGATGAGATGAAGCTTGGAAACCGAAATCTGTTTTACAGCCTGCTTCTGGCGGCTGTCATGCTCGTGTTTCTCGTGGGATATTTTGTATATATGCTGCCCTCTCTGTATGTGGAATATGCGATGGAGCAGAACTTAAAATCCGTGAAGGAGCAGCATAGCGCCTACGCCGCCGGCGGAAGCTATGCGTCCGTTGCCGTCAGAAATCCCACGGCCTGTTTTTCCGTCCGGATACCGGATGAGGGGGACAGCATATTTTTTTCCTCGAAAATGGTGTCTGCGGAGATAAAGCTTACCGATGAACGGATAAAAAAGGTTTATGCACAGATACGGGATGTGATGAAAGCATACGGGGACAATGTAGAGAATCTGGACATGGATTCCGCAGAGGAGGAAATCGGGCGGCAGACAGAGGCCTGGGGGAAGGAGCTGGCGGAGGTGTTTGCGGGGAAGGAGACGCTGCCCTTTGCTGTGGACATTCTGGAGAGAGGGGAAATGCAGGGGCAGTGGTACGGGGAGTACCAGAAGGTGCACGCCGTCTCCGACCGATTTGCAGTGTTTGAGATGGGGGTGGAGAGCGCCGACACGAAGTATATCAATTACATCGCGCTGGAGCGGACAGGCGACAGCATACTGTTTACATTTCTGCCGGTACTGATGCCGGATATGAACGAGATCCGCCCCGTTGTGCTGCAGAGCCTGCCGATGCTGGGGGCTGTCATTCTCCTGCTTGTACTTCTGTTCTCGCAGGTGTATTCGAGGGGCATTGTGACGCCCATTGTCCGGCTTGTGCGGCATACGGAGCGGATGAAGCGCAATCCCCGGCTGCTTCTGTCGGAAAATCAGGGGGAAAAGAACAGCCAGAATATGCGCCGCCACGACGAGATCGGCACGCTCTCGGCAACCATCGACGGGCTGTACGAAGAAATTCAAAAGAGCTACGAGGAGCTTGCCGCAAAGAACGAGGCGCTTGCGGAGGAGAACCGCAGACAGGAGGTGCTTCTGAAGGCTTCCTCCCACCAGCTTAAGACGCCGATTTCCGCGGCGCTCCTGCTTGTGGACGGGATGAAAAACCGGATCGGCCGGTACCAGGATACGGAGACCTATCTGCCGAAGGTAAAGGAGCAGCTTCTGTCCATGAGGAAGATGGTGGAGGATATTCTCTACCTGAACCACTGCAGGGACCGGCTGGATTTTCAGGAGCTTGCGCCGTCCGTCATTGTGGAGCGGCAGCTTGCGGCATGCCGGATTGCCGCGGCGGAAAAGCAGCTGACGGTAACGGTTCGGCTGGAGGAGTCCGGCATATGCACGGACGAGACTGTTTTTTCATACATTCTGGCAAATCTTCTGTCAAACGCAGTAAACTACACGCCGTGCGGCAGCAGAATAGAAGTGGCGGCGGATGAGGAAAGCCTCTCGATCCGCAACTACGGCGCGCATATCGACGAGGAGCTTCTGCCCCACATCTTTGAGCCGTTTGTCCGCGGTCAGGAGGAGCAGGGGGCGGGCGGCCACGGCCTGGGGCTGTACATTGCGGCGTACTACGCGAAGCAGATCGGTATGCACATACGCCTTGAGAACGGAGAGGACTGTGTATCGGCAACACTTTTTTATGAGAAAGACGGAGGGAAATAATGGAACACACAGAGCTTGTGGCAATCGAAAATCTGACCGTGCGCTACGGGAAGGAGCTGGCGCTTGACATCCAGTCGCCGGTTGTGATTGAGGAGGGGGACCGGGTCGGCATTATCGGGTCCAACGGCGCGGGCAAGAGCACGCTGATTAAGAGCATTCTCGGGCTTGTAAGCTATGAGGGCAGTATCCGCACCCGCCTCGGGATGGAGGAGATCGCGACACACATGCAGTTCAACGAGTACACGGACTCCATGCCGACGCGCTATATAATGGAAGCAATACTGCAGACAAAAATTTCAAAAAACGAAAAGCTCAGAGAGCTGATCGCGTACTTTGAGTTCGAGGACTGTCTGCGCAAAAAATACCAGAAACTTTCAGGTGGACAAAAGCAGCGGTTTACGATTATTATGGTAATGATGCAGAACGCGCCTCTGACCTTTTACGACGAGGTGACTTCGGGGCTGGATTTTGAGACGCGGCAGAAGCTGGTGGAAAAGCTCGTCTCCTGGTACCGGGACAGAGACACCGGTCTTTGCATCGTCTCCCACTACTATGAGGAGCTGGAGCAGCTTGCAAACAAGCTTCTCATTCTGGATCAGGGTCATGTCGTTGATTACGGCAAAAAGGAGGAGCTATTTCGAAAATACTGCGGCAGAGCCGTTCTCATTCTGAACCATTCCAGGGAGAAGGAGGCGCTCCTTGCGAAGTATGAGAGGCTGGCGTCGCCGGAGCATCTGATCGCCCTGGCATGCGGGAGCGAGGAGCGGGAACGGGAGCTGGTGGAGCTGCTTCTTGCCCACAATATGGACTACACGAGGAGCAGCACGGACATTGAGATCATCTACACAAACGCAAAGGAGCGGTATTACCGGAAAGGAGCGCAGGCATGAGGGAAAAGCGGAGAAAACTGGTTACATGGTCCATGATCGTCTACGAGCTGCGCAATGTCACGGGCAACCCGTTTATTCATATTTTCGGCGTGGGAATGCCGGTGCTTATGTCGATTCTGATCGCGCGCATGGCGGTGGACCAGATGGGGGCTGCGATGGCCCGGACGGTTCAGACGTCAGTCTTTCTCGGAATCGGCGTGCTGATCCCGATGGCCACGATACTGATGGGCTACTCCGTCATGCAGGCGCAGGATCTGGAGCGGGGCATTCCGGTTCGGCTGCAGCTGTTTGGAATACGAAGCTCGGTCACCATTTGCAGCCGGGTCATTTCCCAGCTGATCTTTATGGCGGCGGCGTTTCTTGTCTACTTTGGGGTGGGAGCTTCTGCGCTGGAGCTTGAGGCTCCGTGCGTATCCGGCGCCATACTCTACGGCGTGTGCCTTGTGGTGTTTTCCGTTATCTGCTTTATGATGGCCCACGCGATTGCCGCCCTCATTAAGAAGTTCAGCATTACCTACTGTGTGGTTATGATTCTGTATTTTGCGTGCATGATACTGGGAGGAATGATGGGGGTGTCCTACGAGAACCTGTCATCGCCGCTTAAGGCTGCGGCAAGGCTTCTTCCGGTCACCTATTTTAACCGGGATTTCTACACCATCTGGATCGGGGACAGCTACCGGTTCGGTCCGATGCTGCAGTCGTACCTGTTTTTCGGCGCGATTGCGGGTATCCTTCTGTTTATCGCTCTGAAACGGGAGCGGGTGAGAAAATAAGCGGAGAGTAATTCGCATATTTTTGTAGATTTTGAACGTAATTGCGCTTTTTCTGCTCAGCGCTTGCGATTTCATGCAGAACGATGTTATAATGAACACCGCAAACCTTAAAGAGGCAGAGGAACGAGTAAGGACGGATGAAATATTATTGTTTGAAGTATCGTCTGTGTATGCAGCACAGCTTTGATGGAAATGAGGAGAACAGACACAGCCACCTGATCGAAATCAGGATTACCGCGCGGCACACGAAAGAGACCTTTCTGGAATTTGCCGACATGGATTCGATCCTGGAGCAGGTGTTTCATCCGTATCAGTATCGGTATCTGAATGACTGTCCGGAATTTGAGGGGGACACGAGCATGGAGCATCTGTGAGAGGTGTTCTAT
>CATJJD010000155.1 GCA_949740385.1 uncultured Lachnospiraceae bacterium | reverse complement strand
GGAGAAGCTGGGGACTCCGCCGCTTCAGAATATGACGGAGATTAAGGAGATTCTGTCCGCTGCGAAAAAGGGGGACTGCCTGTCGCCGTATCAGCTGGAGCGGGTGGAGAAGGTTCTCGTGGTGATCGGGCGGCTTAAGGATTACCTTGCCAGAGGAAAGAGCGGGCAGAATTCCCTGGCGTTCTACGAGGAAAATCTGGATGCGGCCCCGGAGCTCAAGGAGGAGATCTGCAGCCAGATCCGGGGCGGCGAGGTGGACGACTACGCGTCGAGGGAGCTGTGTCAGATTCGAAGACAGATCGCAAAATGCGAAGAGCAGATGAAGCAGAAGGCGGAGCAGATTATGCGCGCTCACCGGGACTGCATGGCGGACAGTTACTATACACTTCGAAACGGGCGCGTGTGCCTTCCGGTGAAGCGGGAGTGCAGACTGAAAATACCCGGAAGCGTCATCGACAAATCATCCACCGGCAGCACGCTGTTTGTCGAGCCGACGGGGGTTATGAAATATTACGAGGAGCAGCAGCTGTTGAAAATCAGCGAGGAGAACGAGGTGTACCGCATTCTCTACACGCTCACGGCCATGGTGGCGTCTGCGGCGCCCGGGCTTTTCGAAAATCTGGAGCTGATCGAGAAGCTGGATTTTATTTTTTCAAAGGGGAAGCTGAGTCTTGACATGGACGCGTCAGAGCCGTCTGTCAGCACAGAGCGCCGCATCCGGCTTGTGTCCGCCAGACACCCGCTGATGGACAAAAATACGGCGGTGCCGCTGCAGTTTGAGATCGGCTAACCGGTGCGCGGCATTGTTATAACCGGCCCAAACACCGGGGGAAAGACGGTGGCCATCAAGACGGTTATGCTAAACTGCATGATGGCGCAGTATGGGCTGCACGTCACATGCGAGAGTGCGGATATTGGCATGAGCAGTTCCTATCTGTGCGATATCGGAGACGGGCAGAATCTGTCGGAAAATCTGTCCACTTTTTCCGCCCACATTGCGAATGTGCTGGATGTCCTTGGGGAGGCAAACCCCGGGAGCTTTGTCATTATGGATGAGCTGGGCTCCGGCACCGACCCGACGGAGGGCATGGGAATTGCGGTGGCAATACTGGAGGAGCTACGAAAAAGCGGCGCCATTTTTCTCGTGACGACCCATTACCCGCAGGTGAAGGAGTACGCGCTTAAGGCGGACAATATCATAAACGCGCGGATGGTTTTTGACCGGGAGACAATCCGGCCCACGTATCAGCTTGAAATCGGGGAGGCCGGGGAGAGCTGCGCGTTTTATATTGCGGACCGGCTGGGAATGCCGAATGAAATGCTGCGGGTGGCCATTCGCGCCGCTTACGGCGACGCTGCGGCGGATTCCTATGTGTTTCAGAAACCGGACGGCGGAATCAAAAAGCGGGATACAGCGAAAATATCCAAAGCAAAGGTCTCGAAAAAGAACGCAGCGCTGCAGTCCCTGTACAAAATCGGCGACAGCGTGATGGTTTATCCGGAGAAAAAGATCGGGATCGTCTGCGTGCCGGTGAACGAAAAGGGCGTGCTGCGGGTACAGCTGCCGGGGAAGAAAATCTGGATTAACCATAAGCGGGTGAAGCTGCATGTGGCGGCGACGGAGCTCTACCCGGAGGATTACGATTTTTCGATCATCTTTGAGACCGTTGCGAACCGGAAAAAGCGGCATGAGATGGAGCGGAAGTATACGGATGCCGTGATTGTTGTCGAGGGTGAAAAGAAGGAAAACTGAGAGGCGTGGATGAAAAAAGGAGCAGTCTGTTTCGGCGGACGGGCTCCTTTTTGGTGTTTTTGAGTAATAAAGTAATGTACTTTAT
>CATJJD010000154.1 GCA_949740385.1 uncultured Lachnospiraceae bacterium | reverse complement strand
CGTTCGTCCGTTTACATCCCGATAAACAGCTTCTTTATTATAGCATCGCTGTCCTCTTATTGCAATAGGAAATCACAAAATTCTGTTCTTGCGCACCATGTTGACAAACTCCGCGTTGCTTCTGGTGTGGGCGAACATGTTCAGGATATTCTCCACCGCCTCGTCCGAGCGCATACCGTTTATGGCCTTTCGCATGTTCTCCACGCCCTCCTGCTCCTGCTTATCCAAAAGCAGATCGTCTCTTCTCGTGCCGCTCTTTACAATGTCCACCGCCGGGAAGATGCGCTTCTCCGAGAGCTTTCTGTCCAGCACAAGCTCCATATTTCCGGTTCCCTTGAACTCCTCGAACACCACGTCGTCCATCTTGCTTCCGGTGTCCACAAGCGCCGTGGCAAGAATCGTGAGGCTTCCTCCCTCCCTCATGTTGCGGGCCGCGCCGAAAAACCGCTTCGGCATATGAAGAGCCGCCGGGTCAAGACCGCCGGATAAGGTGCGCCCGCTTGGCTGCACCGTCAGGTTGTAGGCTCTCGCCAGACGGGTGATGCTGTCGAGAAGGATCACCACGTCCTGTCTGTGCTCCACAAGCCGCTTCGCCCGCTCGATCACCATCTCGGACACCCGCTTGTGGTGCTCCGCCGTCTCGTCGAAGGTGGAGTAGATCACCTCCACGTTGTCGCCCACAATGGCCTCCTTAATGTCGGTCACCTCCTCCGGCCGCTCGTCGATCAGCAGGATAATCAGGTGCATCTGCGGATTGTTCTTCGTGATGGAGTTGGCGATCTCCTTGAGCAACGTGGTCTTTCCGGCCTTCGGCGGGGAGACGATCATGCCTCTCTGGCCCTTTCCGATCGGAGAGATCACGTCCATGACGCGCATGGCCACGGAGCCGCCCTGCCGCTCCATGCGCAGCCTCTGGTTCGGGAAGATCGGAGTCAGGTTTTCAAAGTTCGGCCGTCTCTGTGCCTCCGACGGATGGTAGCCGTTGACGGAGGTCACATACAGAAGGGCGGCAAACTTCTCCCGCTCGGTCTTGATCTTCGTGTTGCCGCATATAATATCGCCGGACTTCAGGTTGAATCTGCGGATCTGGGACGGCGCGACGTACACGTCGTGCTCTCCCGGAAGATAATTCTCACAGCGGATAAAGCCGTAGCCGTCCGAGAGCACCTCAAGAATGCCGCTTGTGGTGCAGCCGCTGTCAAGGCCCGCAATATCCTCCTTGACCGCCGCGGTATCCATCTCCTCCTGCTGCGGGTACTCCGCCTCCGGTCTCGTCCCTTCGCCTTCCTCCCGGTGCGGACGCCCCGCCGGTCTCGGACGCATCGGACGCTGCTGCGGGCGGGCCGAAAAAGTACTGTGCCGCATCTCCTGCTGTGCCGGACGCCCGGCAGGTGCGGACGCCGGCGCAGATACAGGTGCGGACGCCGGTTCCTTTTCCTTCCCGGACAGCCTGTCCTTCTCGTCCTCCTCAAGCATTCGCTCGATCAGGTCCTGCTTCTTCATCGTTGAAATTCCTTTCAGCCCTCTCGCTTTTGCCAGATCCTTAAGCACAGTTAAAGACAGGCTTTCGTACTTCTCTCTCATAAAATTGATTAACTCCTTAATGATTGTTAATTTGTATTCAGAATATCGGTGGGGTTCTCGTCGGAAATGACCTGAAAACCATTGATATCTTCATTATACACTATTTCTTCCCTGATAGGAAGTCTTTTTTATTTTTTTTGCCTGTCTTGATTTGTCGCCCCAAGAATGATATTGTATAAGGAAGACAAATTGTAAGGAGACAAACTATGGACTACAATGAGAAAGCGCTCTTTCGCCACCAGGAATGGAACGGCAAATTAGAAACCACACCAAAGCTGAAGGTCAGCACAAGAGAGGATCTCTCCATCGCCTACACCCCCGGCGTTGCGGAGCCGTGCCGGGTTATCGCCAAAGACCCGGCGGAGGCCTGGCGCTACACCTGGAAGGCCAACACCGTCGCGGTTGTATCCGACGGAAGCGCCGTCCTTGGCCTCGGCAACATCGGGCCATACGCCGCCATGCCGGTCATGGAAGGCAAATGCGTGCTCTTCAAGGAATTCGGGGACGTGAACGCGGTTCCCATCTGCCTTGACACGCAGGACACGGAAAGCATCATCGCAGCCGTCAAAAATATTGCGCCGGGCTTCGGCGGCATCAACCTGGAGGACATCGCAGCGCCCCGCTGCTTTGAGATCGAGGAGCGGCTCAAGGAGATGCTGGACATTCCGGTGTTCCACGACGACCAGCACGGCACCGCCGTCGTTGTTCTCGCCGGAATCATCAACGCCCTGCGGATCACCGGAAAGAAGAAGGAGCAGTGCCGGGTTGTGGTAAACGGCGCGGGCTCCGCGGGCATCGCAATCACCCGTCTGCTCTTAACCTACGGCTTTTCCGACATCACAATGTGCGACCGCGCTGGCATCATAGGGGCCGGCTGCCCGAACCTGAACCCGGTGCAGCAGAAGATGGCGGAGGTCACAAACCTCTCCCGCGCATCCGGCACGCTGGCGGACGCAATGCGCGGCGCGGACATATTCGTGGGCGTCTCCGCCCCGGACATCGTAAGCGCCGACATGGTGGCGTCCATGAATAAAGACGCCATCCTCTTTGCCATGGCTAACCCGGTGCCGGAGATTATGCCGGACATCGCAAAGGCCGCCGGCGCAAGAGTGGTTGGAACCGGAAGAAGCGACTTCCCGAATCAGATCAACAACGTGGTGGCATTCCCGGGCATCTTTAAGGGAGCCCTGTCGGGGCGGGCGCGGCAGATCACCGAGGAGATGAAGCTGGCCGCCGCAGAGGCCATCGCGGCGCTTGTTTCCGACGATAAGTTAAATGAAGATTTCATTATGCCGGAGGCTTTCGACCCGCGGGTTGCAGACGCCGTAAGCAAGGCCGTACAATCCTGCATACACTGACCCGGAGGTGGACATATGGCAGAACCCTTTACCATCTACAAGGTGGCGATACTCTACATGCTGGACAGAAGCGGCTTTCCTCTGACCAACATGAAAATTTCCAGCTTCTTTCTCGAGCGGGATTACACCGACTATTTCCGCGTGCAGGAAGCGCTGGGGGGACTGGAGGACGCCGGGCTGATCCGGTCCGCCTTCACCCGCTCCAACGCCCAGTACTCCATCACCGACGAGGGGCGGGCCACCCTCGATCTGCAGATGGACAAGATGACCGCCGGGATTGCGGAGGACGTGCGCAAGTTTCTCTCCGACAACGAGGCTGCGCTGCGCCAGGAGAACTCCATGCGCGCCGACTACTACAAGACCACCGGCCCGGACTACGCCGTGCGCCTGCAGCTGCTCTCCGGAAAGAAGAGGGAGCTGGATCTGACGCTTCTCGTGCGCAGCAAAAAACAGGCCGAGGCCGTCTGTGCCAACTGGAAAAATCAGAACGAAGAAGTGTATATGTACCTGATGGACATCCTGCTCAAGTAGCGGGATGTCCTTTTTCACCTGCGCTTTCTGACGCTGAACCCGAATTTGCCAAGGGAATCGCCCATGGCAAAATACTCCCCGTGGGAATACATCACAAGTCCGGTCTCGTTGATGCGAAACCGGCCGTTTTCGTCCATGTACGCATCCTCCGCCGCCACGCTCACAACGTCCGCCACAAACATCGTGTGGCTTCCCAGCTCCGCTTTGCTCCTGACCCTGCAGGCGAGGCTCACCGGGCTCTCCGCGATGCCGGGCGCTCTGACCTGCTCCATATAAAAGGGCGTGAGCTTCGTTTGCTGAAACTTATCCACGTCCCTGCCGCTCACCACGCCGCAGTAGTCGCATGCTCTCACAAGAGCCCGGGTCGTAAGATTTACCACAAACTCGCCGGTCTCCTCGATCATATGGTAAGAGCAGCGCGACGGCCGCACCGAGATGGACAGCATCGGCGGGTTCGTGCAGACCGTGCCCGCCCAGGCCACCGTTATAATATTCGTCCGTCCTTTATCCGCAAGGCTTACCATAACGGCGGGAACCGGATTCAGAAGGATCCAGGGCTTCCAGATCTGTTTTGCCATCGCTGTACTCCTCCACACTCATTTTATAAATCACAGTTTAACTTTTCGCATCATTCAGGCAGACAGCCGGACTCCGACAACGCATCCTGCAGCAGTTTCTCGTGGCAGGACTCGAGAGCGGTCAGCGGCAGCCTGAGCCCGCCCACGTCGTATCCGATCATGTGCATCGCCGCCTTCACCGGAATCGGGTTCACCTCGCAAAAGAGCGCCTCCGCCAGCGGAAGAAGCTTAAACTGCAGCTCTCTCGCCCGCTCCGTATCGCCGCCAAAATACGCCTCCGTCATCTGCCGCATGGGCTCCGGAGCCACATTCGAGAGCACCGAGATCACCCCCGACGCCCCCAAAGCAAGCATCGGAAGCACCTGGTCGTCGTTTCCGGAATAGATGTCAAGCATCCCCTCCCCGAGCCGCGCAAGCTTCGCCGTCTGGGAAATATTCCCGCAGGCCTCCTTGATGCCCGTCACATTTGGGCACGCCCCGGCGATTCGCACCGCCGTCTCCGGCAGAAGATTGCAGCCGGTTCGGCCCGGCACGTTGTACATGATAACCGGAAGCCGAACCGCGTCCGCCACCGCGCAAAAATGCTCAAAGAGCCCGCCCTGGGTAGCCTTGTTGTAATAGGGCGTCACCGCCAGAAGGGCGTCTGCTCCAAGCCGCTGCACCTGCAGTGCAAAGGCCTTTGTCTGCTCCGTGGCGTTGCCGCCGCAGCCGGCGATAACCGGCACCCTCCCGGCCGTATGCTCTACGGCATACCTTATGACGGAAAGGCGCTCGCTCTCTGTCATGGTCGCCGGCTCCCCCGTTGTCCCGCAGATCACAAGGGCGTCTGTCCCCCCTGCAATCTGCCTGTCGATCAGCGTCCTCAGCATGTCAAAATTCACGCTTTTATCTTCGTGAAAAGGCGTAATAAGCGCAGCTGCTGCGCCGCGGAATACAGCCATCCCTCTACCTCCATATGAACTTTAATCAGCATTTAATATTTCCGGCCATATGCCGTAAAAAATCTACAGGCGCAGCTCTGGATTTTCTCTTATAATGTCCGCGATCAGCTCCCGCTCATCCATATGGTGCTTTTCTCCTCTTATCTCCTGATAGTCCTCGTGGCCCTTTCCCGCCAGCACGACAATGTCCCCGTCCTTCGCGTGCTCCATGCAGTAGCGGATGGCTTCCTTCCGGTCGGGAATCGTAACGCTCGCTCCGTCCGCCCGCCTGACGCCCTCGAGAATGTCGGCGATAATGGCCTCCGGCTCCTCGTCCCTGGGATTATCCGAGGTGACAACCGTAAGATCCGCCAGTCTGGAGGACACCTCTCCCATCTCGTAGCGGCGGGATCTGGCCCGGTTTCCTCCGCAGCCGAACAGGCACACAAGCCTTTTCGGCTCATACTCCCGCAGCGTGCGAAGCAGGCTCTCCAGAGACATGGCATTGTGGGCATAGTCGATCATCAGCGTGTAGCGCTTTGTCACCGGAACGATCTCGATGCGCCCCTTCACGCTCACCGACCGGAGTGCACCGCATATTTTCTCCTGCGGCACGCCGAAATGACGGCAGACCGCAATGGCCGTCAGCGAATTGTAGACCGAAAAGCTTCCCGGCACATTCACCTCCACGTCAAAGTCCGCCGCATTCGCCACATGATAGCGGACGCCCAGCGCACCGTGGTCCCTCTTTAAAGAAACTCCTTCGGCCTTAAAATCACAGCTCTCTCCGTAGCCGAACGTCTCCACCTCACATGTGTGCCCCGCAAGAATCCCCGCAAGATGGGCGTCGTCCCCGTTAAAGATGCCCTTTTTGCACTGGCGAAACAGCAGGCTCTTGCAGTGCATGTAGTCCGCAAAATCCCGGTGCTCGTGCTCCCCGATATGATCCGGCTCCAGATTCGTAAACACGCCGATGTCGAAGGTAAAACCCGACACCCTCTCCAGCATCAGCGCCTGGGAGGACACCTCCATCACCACTGCGGAAAGTCCCGCGTCCACCATCCGGGCAAACAGCTCCTGCACCCGGTAGGACTCCGGCGTCGTGTTGGCCGCCGGTATCCGCTCATCGCCCACGGCGGACGCGATGGTGCGGATCAGCCCTGTGGGAATGCCCGCGGACTCCAGAATCGACTTCACCATATAGGTGGTCGTCGTCTTGCCCTTCGTCCCGGTAATGCCGATGGTCTTAAGCCTTTCGGCCGGATGTCCGAACCAGGCTGCGGACATGTAAGCCAGCGCCCTGCGGCTGTTCCTGACCTTAATATATGTAACATCCGGCAAAAATTCCACATCCCGCTCCACAATAACCGAAGCGGCCCCCTTAGCGACAGCCGCCGGAATGAATTCATGGGAATCCCGCACCGAGCCCGAGATACACACAAACACCGCATTCGCCGTCACTTTGCGGGAATCGTACACCAGCGCGGACACCTCATTGTCCGCACTTCCCGCCGCCACCTCATAATCCAGATCCTTTAGCAACTCTCTAAGCGTCATACCGCAATCCTCGCTTTTGTCAAATTCTGATTTTACTGTTCCCACTCGCCGGTGAACACTTCCGTCGCCGGTCCCGTCATGAAGACGCGGTTTCTCTCTCTGTCGTACTCAATCAGAAGATCTCCGCCCCGCAGGTGCACCGTCACCGTATCGTCGGTGTATCCGTTTAGGATGCACGCCATGGCGCATGCACATGCCCCGGTGCCGCAGGCCCAGGTCTCCGCCGAGCCCCGCTCCCACACCCGCATGATCACCTCTCTCCTCCCGCGCACCTGCACAAACTCCGTGTTGATCCGCTCCGGAAAGCGAACATGGTTCTCGAACAGCGGGCCGTACTCCTCGATATGCAGCTGCTCCACATCGTCATAAAACACCACCGCATGGGGATTTCCCATGGACACGCAGGTCATACGCCAGTCTCTGTCCCCCACACGGATCGGCTCGTCGATCACCTGCTTCCTTTCACTCTCCACCGGGATGAGAGAAGGGGTGAGAACCGGCTCTCCCATGTCCACCCGCACCCGGGCCGCCTTATTGCCCTCCAGGATAAGATCCAGCGTCTTTACTCCCGCTCCGGTCTCCACCGTTATTGCCGTCTGATCCGTCAGCCTGTGATCGTACACGTACTTCGCCACACAGCGGATGCCGTTGCCGCACATCTGTGCCTCGGAGCCGTCCGCGTTGTAGATCCGCATCCGAAAGTCCGCCTTATCCGACGGCCCGATGGTAATCAGCCCGTCGGAGCCGATGCCAAAGCGCCGATCGCTGACCGAAACCGCAAGGGCTGCCGCATTCCCGATCTGCTCCTCAAAGAGACTGACATACACATAGTCATTTCCGCATCCGTGCATCTTTGTAAATTTCATCGCCACATCCTCCCACACAATCATTATACGCCGCAGCGCTTCCCTTCAAAACCCCTTTGTGCAAATAATCTACTGCTCCGCCGTCATCGTATTGATCAGAGCCGGAATCAGCTGCTTCTTGCGGGACACCACGCCCTCCAGCAGCACCCCGGCCGACGCCGGCTCACAGCCGTAGGCCCCCGCCACAATCTGGGCCGCCTGGCCGCCATCGTAGATCAGAAACGTGGACTCGTTCAGAATGTCCGTCAGCATGACAAAGATCATGTCCAGACGCTTCTCCCCTCTCATCTGCGTAAGCTTTGGCTCAATCCGCTTCTGCACCCGATCCAGCTCCGTCCGTCCCATGGCGCTGACCTGCGCTACGCCGAAGGCAGTGTCGCCGGAGTGGAAAATCTTGAAATCCTGATTTAATATTTCTTCATCCGTTTTATTGTTGAAGTTGCTGCCGGCCTCAAACATGGACTGCGCCAGCTCCTCCACGTTCACCCCGGCAATCTCCGCAAGCTGCAGCGCCGCCTCCTTATCCTCCGGCGTGCAGGTGGGCGAGCGAAACATCAGCGTGTCCGACAAGATTGCCGCGCACATCAGCCCCGCCATCTGCGGGCTCACCGCCACATCCTGCTCCCGGTACATCCTGCAGATAATTGTGGACGTACAGCCCAGCGGCTGATTTCTGAAGTACACCGGGCTCATGGTCTCCAGACTTCCGAGTCTGTGATGGTCGATGATCTCTAAAATCTCCGCCTCGTCGATGTTTGTCACCGCCTGGGACTTCTCGTTGTGATCCACGAGAATCACCTGTTTTTTCTGGGCATTCAGAAGGTTTCGGCGGGAGAACATGCCCACGTAGTTCTGGTTCTCGTCGAGAATCGGGAAATCCCGGTGGCGGATCTTCGTCATTGCCTCTCTCACATCGTTCACATAGTCGTCCAGATCAAAGTGAACGATGCCCTCCTTCGTCATAAAATGCCGCACTGGAGCGCTCTGGTTGATGATTCTTGCCGTGGTGAAGGTGTCGTATGGCGTGCTGATCATAATCACATCCCGCTCCTTCGCCGCCTCAATCACCTCGGAGCTCACCTCAAACCCGTTTGTGACGATCAGACAGCTGCAGTTGGATGCGATGGACACAAGCTGGGAGTCCACCCGATCCCCCAGAATCACAAGATCGTCCTTTGCGATGGCATTCTCCAGAACGCCCTGTGTTCCCACCGCGATCACAACCTTCCCCTGGTGGAAGTAGGCGTGCTTATTGCCCGTCAGCACCGTGCCCTCCAGCGTCTCCGCAATGTTTTTGTACTGAGTCTTTGCCGCCGAGAGAATGCTGTTGTCGTACACGTTCATGTAGGACTCGGTAATATCCCCCGACACAATCAGTCCCTCGAGCTTTCCTCTGCTGTTTACGATGGGCAGCGTCGCAACCCGCAGCGACTTCATCATCTCCCAGGCCTTCTTCATGGAAATATTGCCGTTTACGCCCTTCGTCTCCCGGATCTGGATGTCCATAAGCTGCGTCCCAACATCCGAGATGAGCCGCGGCGTCTTTACGCCGAAGCGCTTTAACACGTAGGCAGTCTCCGCGTTCACCGTGCCCGCCCGCTTCGGCACATACTCCAGGCGGCAGTCGCCGTTGGTTTTGTTTTTCAGATTCGCGTATGCGATGGCCGCACAGATGGAATCCGTATCCGGGTGCTTATGCCCCACAACCCATACCTTTGTCTTTTCCATAATCCCCTCCCTACCGCAAACGAGGAATGCCCAGCATTCCTCGTGTCGTCTTACCTATCCGATTACATAACAAATACGCCAAGCTGTACCAGAAGCACCCCGATAATCGCAGCAAAATTAAGTACCCCAAAAACAAGCGCGGCAACCGCAAAGACGCGGGTAGAAACCACTCTGCTCTCCAGAGAGCACAGAGCGTCCAGCTTCTTCTCCATATTCTTAAGCAGCTCCTGAATATTGCGGTAGCACTTCACGTTCTCCGTGTGCACCTTGTCCGACAGCTCCGCCTTCAGGGTCAGAAGCTGCTCCTGAATCTGTACAAGGGACTCCTTTAGCTCCTTCGCCCGCTGGGCGCTGATCTCCCGCTCGCCGCCCACACTGTCGCGGACGCTTGCGTCAAGCTCGCTGAGCTTTGCGCTGACGCTTGCGATCATCTCGTCGATCTTAAGCTCCACCTCATCCGTAAGATCCCTTGACCGCTCCTCCCCCGACTTAAACATCTGCTCGATTTTTTGCATCTGCTCCTCGTGGATACCCACGCCCCGGTCCTGCCAGCTGGCGTACAGGCTTTCCTCATCCGCGAGAGTCTGGCGCTTTCTCATCCGCTCAAAGCGCTCCTTCTCCTGCTCCTGTCTGACCTGCTCCGCCTCTCTCGCCTGCTCCAGCTGCCGCACTTCCTCCTCGCGGCAGTTCATCAGATCCTGAAGCTGCTGTGCCCGGTCACGGAACTCATCGATCTGCTGCAGTAAAAAATCATCCTTATTCACAATATCCTGTGTCCTTTCACATGTGCTCCCGCACTGCCTGTCCTTTGTATCGGCCGCTCCCCTGTCCGCGCTGCCTGGATTTACACGGACATACCCGGGCTTTCTTTTCCCCTCACTTCCGTAGGAGCCTTTCTCATCCGCGCCTCTGCCGTGCGCTCCTTTTCTTCGGTTACCAGCTATCTGCTTCCGCAGTTCCAGCAACAGTCCCGCCATGCTGTCTCCTCCATCCGGTTTCTCACAGTTCACTTCACATATTGTACCATCATCCCGCCCATTTGTAAACAGAAAATGCTCCCGGACAGCGCGGTCCGGGAGCACTTCATATCATAAAAGATTCTCTTTATTTGCCTGCATAGAGCGTTACAAGCTTCTTTAAGTGCTCGTAACGATCCTTCGCATTCTGCTCGGAAGCTGCAAACAGCTCTGCCGCTCTCTCCGGATTGAACTTCGCCAGAGAAGCGTAGCGGTTCTCACCCTTAAGGAACTCCTGGTAATCTCCGGTCGGCTCCTTGGAATCCAGCGTGAACGCATCCCTGCCCTCTGCCGCAGCAATCGGATTGTAGCGGAAGTTGAACCAGTAACCGGACTCAACAGCCAGCTTCTCCTCGGTCTGAGCCTTGCTCATACCCTTCTTAATGCCGTGGTTGATACACGGAGCGTAAGCGATAATCAGGGACGGTCCCGGATACGCCTCAGCCTCTGCAAGAGCCTTCACACACTGGTTCATGTCAGCGCCCATGGAGATGTGCGCAACATAGACATAACCGTAGCTCATGGCGATGCCTGCCAGATCCTTCTTCTTCGTCTCCTTGCCGCCCGCAGCAAACTGTGCGATCGCGCCTACCGGAGTCGCCTTGGAGGACTGTCCGCCGGTGTTGGAGTACACCTCGGTGTCGAATACCATGACATTGATATCCTTGCCGGAAGCAAGTACGTGGTCAACGCCGCCGAATCCGATGTCGTAAGCCCATCCGTCGCCGCCGAATACCCACTGCGACTTCTTAGCCAGGTAATCCTTCTCCTTTAAGATGTTTTTGGACGCCTCGCAGCCGCACGCCTCAAGAGCAGCCACAAGCTTCTCGGTAGCCGGTCCGTTCTCGATGCCGGAACCGAAGGTGTCGTTCCACTCTTTGATTGCAGCCTTCACATCATCCCTGTCGGTGTTTGCAGCGATCCCGTCCAGTTCATTCTTTAAGCGGTCGCGGATCGCTCTCTGCGCCAGAAGCATACCGTAACCGAACTCGGCCGCATCCTCAAACAGAGAGTTTGACCATGCCGGACCGTGTCCCTGCCTGTTTACGGTGTACGGTGTGGACGGTGAAGAGTTCGCCCAGATGGAAGAACATCCCGTCGCGTTTGCGATATACATACGGTCTCCGAAGAGCTGTGTGATCAGCTTCGCATAAGGAGTCTCGCCGCAGCCGCCGCATGCGCCCGAGAACTCGAGGAGCGGCTGACGGAACTGTGATCCCTTAACGGAATTCAGCTTAAACTTCTCGATCACGTCCTCCTTGTCCGGAATCGTAACCGCATAGTCAAAGAACCTCTGCTGTGCCGCGTTCGCCTCGAAGTTAGCCATGGTGATAGCCTGTACCTTGTCCGGACAGGTGTTCACGCAGGAACCGCATCCGGTACAGTCGTATGCGGACACCACGATGGCAAATTTGTAGCCCGGCATCTGGTTGAGATCCTTCATCTGCATGCCTTCCGGAGCCGCAGCAGCCTCAGCCTCTGTCATGGCAACCGGACGGATACATGCGTGCGGACAAACGTAAGAGCACTGGTTACACTCGATACACTTAGTGGAATCCCATACCGGAACGTCCGTCGCGATACCTCTCTTCTCGTATGCGGATGTGCCGGAAGGTGTCCAGCCGGTCTCGTATCTCTTCGTAACGGATACCGGAATGGTATTGCCCATCTGTCCGTTGACCTTCGACTGAATGTCGCGGACGAAATCCACAACCTCCTGTCTGCCGCCGGTGATCTCCGTTGTAAAGGACTCGTCGGCACAGCTCTTCCAGCTCTCCGGAACCTCAACCTTCACGTAAGCGGTAGCGCCCGCGTCGATGGCGTCGTGGTTCATCTTAACGACGTCGTCGCCCTTCTTCGCGTAGGACTTTGTCGCCGCATCCTTCATGAGCTTAATTACTTCCTCCTCCGGAATCAGCTTCGTCAGAGAGAAGAACGCCGACTGGAGCACCGTGTTGATGCGGTTGCCAAGACCGATCTCCTTGCCGATCTTAACGCCGTCGATAATATAGAAATTGATGTTGTTCTCCGCAATATATCTCTTTACCTGGCCCGGCAGCTTCTCGTCCAGCTCCTCAGCCGTCCACTGTGTGTTGAACAGGAACGTACCGCCCGGAACAAGATCCTGAACCATATTGTACTTGTAAATATACGCCGTACAGTGGCAGGCAACAAAGTTCGCCTGAGAGATCAGGTATGCGGAGCGGATCGGCGTATGACCGAAGCGAAGGTGAGAGATCGTCACACCTCCGGACTTCTTTGAGTCATAGTCAAAGTACGCCTGCGCATACATGTCGGTGTTGTCGCCGATGATCTTGATGGAGTTCTTGTTCGCTCCAACCGTACCGTCTGCGCCAAGCCCCCAGAACTTACAGTTGGTCGTTCCCTCCGGAGTCGTAACCGGATTCTCCTTAAGCTCAAGAGAAAGGTTGGTCACATCGTCCGTGATACCGATTGTAAATCTCGGCTTGTCCTCATTGTTAAACACGGCGATGATCTGTCCCGGAGTCGTATCCTTGGAACCTAATCCGTAGCGTCCGCTTGTGATGGTAACCTGGTCGAACTTCGAGCCCTTAAGAGCTGCCACAACGTCCAGATACAGAGGCTCGCCCAGAGAACCAGGCTCCTTTGTTCTGTCTAACACGGCAATTCTCTTAACGGTATCCGGAATCGCCTCAATCAGGGCTTCCTTCACGAACGGTCTGTAAAGGCGAACCTTCACAACGCCCACCTTCTCCCCTCTTGCCATGAGGAAGTCAACGGTCTCGTCGATGGTCTCGCACACAGAGCCCATAGCGATGATCACGCGGTCTGCGTCCGGCGCGCCGTAGTAGTTGAACAGTTTATAGTCAGTTCCGATCTTCTCATTGACCTTGTCCATGTACTCCTGAACAATGCCCGGAAGCTCATCGTATGTGGTGTTGCATGCCTCTCTGGACTGGAAGAACAGATCCGGATTCTGTGCAGATCCCATCTCCACCGGATGATTCGGATTCAAAGCGTCCCTGCGGAACGCGTCAACGGCATCCATGTCAACCAGATCCTTCAGATCCTCGTAACCCCACTCCTCGATCTTCTGAATCTCGTGAGAGGTCCGGAAACCGTCGAAGAAATTGATAAACGGAAGTCTTCCCTTAATCGCCGCGCAGTGCGCAACCGGAGTAAGGTCCATACCCTCCTGAACGGACGACTCGCAGAGCATTGCGGCGCCGGTCTGACGGCATGCGTACACATCGGAATGATCGCCGAAGATGTTGAGTGCGTGGGTAGCCACACAGCGCGCGGACACATTGAACACGCCCGGCAGTCTCTCGCCCGCAACCTTGTACAGGTTCGGGATCATGAGCAGAAGACCCTGAGACGCCGTGTAGGTGGTCGTCAGAGCTCCGGCAGCCAGAGATCCATGCACCGTACCTGCCGCACCCGCCTCGGACTGCATCTCCGTTACCTGAACGGTCTGCCCGAAAATATTTTTGCGCCCGGCAGTTGCCCACTCATCCGTAGCCTCAGCCATCACAGATGAAGGAGTGATCGGATAGATCGCAGCAACGTCGGTAAATGCATAAGAAGCATGTGCCGCCGCATGGTTTCCATCCATTGTTTTCATTGCACGTTTCATGTTAATTCCTCCTGTATTAATTTATGGTAAATATAAGTATAAAAAGCTTCACCACTGATACTACTATAAAAGGAAAATTCGCAAAAATCAAGGGATAGCGGCATCATTTTTGTATTTTTTCAGATGCATGAGGAAAATGCTGCAGATACAGCTTCTCAAACTCCTCCACCGGTATCGGGCCGTTGCACAGATACCCCTGTCCGCACACAAAACCGCTCTCCAGAAGAAGCTTCTCCTGCTGCACCGTCTCCACTCCCTCAATGATAACGTCCTTCCCGATAATCCGGATCATGCGGCCGATCTCACCCAGCAGCGCAAGCCTGCCGTCGTTCATATCCCGTCTGATAAAATTCTGGTCGATTTTCACCACATCCGCCGGCACGTCCGCCAGCACCGAGAGGGATGAGTAGCCCGTCCCGAAATCGTCGATGGCCACCCGAAAGCCCGTCTCGTGGAGCCGCCCGATACACTTTTGTAGCACCGCCAGATTCCGGATCAGCACCCCTTCCGTGATCTCGATCTCCACATACTCCGGCGGAACGCTGTATCTTGACATAATCTGCCCGATTCTGGCAAGAAACTCCTCCCCGTCATCCGCAAAATGTCTGCCGGAAAAATTCGTAGACACCACAGGCCTTTGTCTTCCCTGCCTGCCCCAGCGCTCCAGCGTCCGAAGCAGCTCCTCGAAAATATAAAAATCCAGCTCCGTCACATACCCGATGCGCTCCAGGGACTCGATATAATCCCCCGGCCCAAGCAGGCTGTTGTCCCGTCTTCTCCAGCGGGAGAGCGCCTCCGCGCCGTACACCCTGCGCTCCCCCAGAATAAACTTCGGCTGCAGAAACAGCCGAAATTCCGCCCGGTAGAGCGCCTCAAAAAACTCCGCCACCACCTGCTGCTCCTTTGCCCGCATCCGCCTCAGCTCCGGCTCAAAAAAGCCCACATGCCTGCCGCCTTTGTTTTTTACATACTTCCACGCAAGGTTCGCATTCTCGATGGCCGCGTCCACGTCCAGACGGCGGGGGTCCTCCACAATGCAGACGCCCACCGTAATCCCCATGCCGCTGCCCGGATACCGGTGGTTCAGCATCTGTAAAAACTGCCGGTTTCTGCGGTTGATCCGCTCATTCATATCCTCCCGGTTCTCGGCCTCAAGGAGCAGCAGAAAGAAATCCGAGTAAAGCCTGCAGCCCATCCCATAATAGCCCTGGGAGGAAATGTCCGCCGCCAGAAGCTTTAATATTTCATCTCCGGCCTTGTACCCGTAATTCTCGTTCACATACCCGAAATTGTCAATATCCACATACTCAAACGCGTATACCTTGTCTCCCTTCGCCTCCCGAAACCAGTCAGCCACCTTCTGCCGGAACGCCTCCTGATTGTACAAATCCGTCAGCTGATCCCGCTTCCTCATGTGGCGCACCACTGCCCTGCTCTCCTCCATACGGCAGCGCAGCGACACGAAAATAGCGATGGTGCGGGTCAGCTCCTGCAAAAGCATAAGCTCGCTCTGCTGCCAGCCGCGCTCCTCGTCCAAAGACAGATAGACGATTGCCCCCGTCCGGTCGTCGACGAACTCAAAGCTGACAAGCACAAAGGAAAATGGCTGATCCATATCCAGATGCTGCACGCTCTTAAGCTCTCTCAGCGACTCCCGGTATTCCTTAAGCTGGGACCCTCGAAAAATCATACAGCTCCCGGCCGCGGGGCGCTCCTGTCGGATCTTCTCCAGCACGGGCACCGTGCACTTGTCAAAAAACGAAAAAACGCTGCTGTAGTAATTGGTCATAACGGACTCCGCCCGGCTGTCCTTGTTCTCGAACACCGCCAGAAGATCCAGCCCAAGCCGCTTTGCCGTCCGCTTCAGCAGCATATTCAAAGAGCCGTCCAGATTTTTCGCGTGGGCCAGCAGGTTCGCCGCAAAGGCGAGAAACTCCTGATCCTCCTGGCTCATGCTCCCCTGCCTCTCAATCCTGCGGGGACGCGTTTTGCCCGGCCCCTCGTCCTCCGCCGTCGCGATCTCACACATATTTTTTCCGTTTCGCTTCGCCCGGCACATGGCGTGATCCGCCTTCTCCAGAAGCGCCTCGCAGGTGCTCCCGTCCACCCGGTACATGGCAAGCCCGGCGCTTACGGTGATGTGGTATTTCACCCCTTCTCCCACATAGTCCTTCGCCAGCGCGGCGCACAGCTCCTCTGCCCGCCCGGCCGCCTCCGGCAGCGAGATATCCTTCATAAAAATCAGAAACTCGTCGCCGCCCACGCGCCCCACAATATCTCTTGCCCCCACATAGTCCCTTATCACCCCGGCCACGTCCGTGATCACCATGTCGCCGTAAGTGTGGCCGAAGGTCTCGTTGATCCCCCGGAAATTGTCGATGTCCATCAGAAGCATCCCGTACTCCCCGTCCGGCTTCTCCTCCAGGTACGCGGCCACCTCCCGCTGCATCTCCGCCTTGTTCCACAGTCTGGTCAGCGGGTCCAGGCGCACCTCCTCCTGCAGCCGTTTATCCGAGTCAATATTAAAGCTCCTGCCGATAATCCGCTCGATCTTTCCCGTCCCGTCCGCAATGCTCCGGTATAAGGTGCGAAACCACGCGTACCGCTCCCCGTCCCCCTCCGGGTCCAGGCGCAGGCGTATGTCGATGCTGCCGGACACCGCCGAAAGGGACGCCTCTTTCAGCGCCCGGCGAAAATGCTTCTGATCCGACGGGTGTAAGAGCGCAATCTCGTCTTCTACCGGGCGGCGGACGTCCGCCGCCGGACTCTCCCCCCGAAGCTGCGCCAGTCTGCCGGGACGAAGCATCGTCTGCTCCTGCACATCCACATCAAAAGGAAACTCCTTTGAAAGCTGCTCCATCACCTCGTACTTCTGAACCACAAGCCGCTGCTTCATATCCCGAAGCTTCCTCTCGTGAATGTCCCAGAACAGCACAAGCACATAGGGTATGGCATCCACATGGGCCAGGAGACTGCAGCGGATCTCCGCCCAGCGAACCGACTGATCCGCCCGCACAATGCGTACCTCCTGCGGGTCTTTAACGCCCCGCAGTGCCTGCTCCATCGTCTCCTCCAGAAGGCACAGGTCCTGCCGGGCCACAAGAGCGGACCTTCTTTCGCTTTCTCTCCCCTGAAAGCCAAAAAGCTCTTCAAACGCCGGATTGGTCTGTTCGACACTCCAGGCACTGCCGTATCGTATCACAGCGGCCGCCACCGGAACATCCAAATTCATCCATTCGATCGCATCCATTGTAGAAATTGCCTCCAACTCTGTTCAATATCCGTTAATTATACCATT
>CATJJD010000153.1 GCA_949740385.1 uncultured Lachnospiraceae bacterium | reverse complement strand
GTTGAGATGAATCACCTGGGATTAGCGGTAAATACGCTGGAAGAAGCGACAGCGCTGATTGAGAGAATGACAGAAGGGGAATACCGGGAGTATATAAAGGCTGTGGAACAGTTTGCGCCGGCCGTACAGAATGGGTATTTTACAAAGAAGTGTCTGTGCGAAGCGATGCAGGCATTTTACAGGAAAGATGCAGGAAGGCTTCCTTTGCCAGAGCGGGTTTATGAGACCGGAGAGTGCGTATTCAGATCGTCTGTACTGCGGGAATCCTATGGCGGAAATGTGGCTTTTTCATGGGATTTTCAAGGAGAAGCGGAAGGCTTTTTGATATATGATACAAAAGGAGTACTGTTGGGAAATACGTGGGATCTTCATCAGCATTACCTTTTGCTGAAGAAACTGGAAAGTGAAAACGGTGTTATTATAAAAGCCTATGTGGAGACATTAAAAGGGAAGTTGGTTCTGGCGGAATCAGAACCGGCTTATCTACAGGAATGGAGTTTTGACAGTCCCAAGGTCAGCATGGTCATACCGGCATTTAATGCGGAGAATTATATTGCAAGATGTATTGATACGGTTCTAGCCCAATCGCAATCGGATGTGGAAATTATTGTTGTAGATGATGGAAGCTCGGACCGTACACCTGAGATAATTGATTGGTATGCTGAAAAGTACGGAAATATCGTAGCGATACATCAGGAAAACAGTGGGGTCGCGGCGGCGAGAAATACAGGAATGATGCATGCAAACGGTGAGTATATAGGGTTTATGGATAATGACGATTTGCTATATCCAAGCATGGTGGAAAGGCTGTATCAGTCTGCAAAGAAGAACGATTGCGACATTGCGGTAACCTCTGTATATTTGGTTTCAAATATTGAGTATGCGAACCTTGTGCGTTACTCAATAAAAGAGGATGAGCCTATAACCGCGGATAGTTTTTTTCGCACATATAGTTACGGGCATGAGCTTGGGGTAGTTGTCTGGAATAAATTATATCGCTTATCCCTTGTGAAAAAATGGGAAATGCCGTCTATTCCTTATGACGATGTGGCGTGGACTACCTGTATATTGTCATATGCCGATAGAATCTGCTATCTGGATGATCATTCATATGAATGGGACAGGCGTGCCCAGGACAGCTCACAATTGGATGGGTGGCTGAAGAAATCAAAGCAGGAAATGTTTGAACAGCGGAAAAGGGCAATTATGTTTTTTATGGAAAGAGGAAATCCGGAAAAGATGCACTTGTTAAAAGAAGCTGCGAGTGCATTTTTGTCCCGCTGGGAAAATTCATTCCAGGAAAAGGAATATGGAAGGCTGAGGGATGAAATAGAAAAAAATTTTTGAATTAAAACGTAATTCGCTCCTAATTGAGACGAAGGGGAGAGGGCTCTATCAATGTTCTATGGCCCCTGTTTGACCGATAATATCTCAATCATGTTATTTTTCGCGACTTTGCCGCTCATGGTAACAATATGCGCAAATACGATTGAATTCAAAAGCAAAATTCTATTGTCATGAATTGAGTAAAAAGCGATCTTATTGACTTAAAAAGTCAATAAGATCGAAAGGATTGCCTTGGAGTGTACGTTGACTTTACCTGCGGAAAAAGCTATACTGAAGACAGCGGATGAGAAAAGCGGCGTTGGACGGGGGAATTTTTCGGAAGGAGCGTTTCGGCATGGCGAG
>CATJJD010000152.1 GCA_949740385.1 uncultured Lachnospiraceae bacterium | reverse complement strand
GAGATCATATCGTCGAACATGTCAAAGCCCGCCATCTTGAACTCCACGAGAGGATCTCTCTGTCCGTAGGCCTGCAGCCCGATTCCCTGCCGCAGCTGATCCATATCGTCGATGTGATCCATCCACTTGCGGTCGATCACCTTAAGGAGCACCACACGCTCCAGCTCGCGGAACTGCTCGATCTCCGGAAACTCCGTCTCCTTCGCCTCGTAGAGAAGCACCGCCTGCTCCTTCAGATACTGCTTTAACTCCTTACTGCTGCTGATGGAGCCAAGCTTCTCCTCCGTGACAGGCTCAAGCGGAATCAGCGGGATAATCAGCTCGTTCAGCTCATTCAGATCCCACTCCTCCCGGCTGATCTCGGTGGAAATACAGGTGTCCACCGCCTTCTCCACCTGATCCTGAATCATCTTAAAGACAGCCTCTCTCATGCTCTCGCCGTTTAACACCGACAGGCGCTCCGCGTAGATGATCTCTCTCTGATCGTTGTTGACCTGATCGTACTCCAGCAGGTTCTTTCGGATTCCGTAGTTGTTGTACTCGATCTTTTCCTGCGCCTTCTCGATGGCGGACGTCAGCATCTTGTGCTGTATCTGCTCGTTCTCCGGCACGCCCAGGGTGTTGAAGACGCTCATCATGCGCTCCGAGCCGAACAGGCGCATCAGATCGTCCTCCAGGGAGATGAAAAACTGGGATTCTCCCGGATCGCCCTGTCTGCCCGAGCGGCCTCTGAGCTGGTTGTCGATTCGCCTGGACTCGTGGCGCTCCGTTCCGATAATCTTTAAGCCTCCGGCCGCCTTCGCGTCGTCGTCCAGCTTGATGTCCGTTCCGCGGCCCGCCATGTTGGTGGCGATTGTCACGGCCCCGTGCTGTCCCGCCTGCGCCACGATCTCCGCCTCCTGCTCGTGGAACTTGGCATTTAATACCGTGTGGGGAATGCCCTCTCTCTTTAACATGCCGCTGATCAGCTCGGAGGTCTCGATGGTGATGGTGCCCACGAGAACCGGCTGTCCTTTCTCATGCGCGCGCTTCACATCCTCCACAACAGCCCGGAATTTCTCCTTCTGGGTCTGGGACACCGCGTCCTGATGGTCCGTGCGGACAACCGGGCGGTTCGTCGGGATCTCGATTACGTCCATCCCGTAAATATCGCGGAACTCCTTCTCCTCGGTAAGGGCCGTACCGGTCATACCCGCCTTCTTCTCAAACTTGTTGAAGAAGTTCTGGAAGGTGATTGTGGCTAATGTCTTACTCTCCCGCTTTACCTTGACGTGCTCCTTCGCCTCTATGGCCTGATGAAGGCCGTCCGAATACCGGCGGCCCGGCATAATACGCCCGGTGAACTCGTCTACGATCATAACCTGATCGTCCGAAACCACATAGTCCTGATCACGGAACATCAGATGGTGCGCCCGCAGGGCCAGAATCACATTGTGCTGAATCTCCAGGTTCTCCGGGTCCGCCAGGTTCTCAATATGAAAGAACTGCTCCACCCGGCGCACGCCCTCCTGCGTCAGGTTCACCACCTTGTCCTTCTCATTTACGATAAAGTCCCCGGTCTCCTCCTGCTCGATGCCCATGATGGCGTCCATTCTGGAGTACTCCGGCACGTCCTCGCCGCGCTTTAACTGCTGCGCCAGTATATCGCAGGCCTCGTACAGCTTTGTGGACTTGCCGCTCTGTCCGGAAATGATAAGCGGCGTGCGGGCCTCGTCGATGAGCACCGAGTCCACCTCGTCGATGATGGCGTAGTGAAGCCCTCTCTGCACAAGCTGCTCCTTGTAAATAACCATGTTGTCACGCAGATAGTCAAATCCCAGCTCATTGTTTGTGACATATGTGATGTCGCAGGCGTAGGCCTCTCTGCGCTCGTCGTTGCTCATCTCGTTGAGCACCACGCCCACCGTCAGCCCGAGAAATTCGTGAACCTGTCCCATCCACTCCGCGTCACGCTTCGCCAGATAGTCGTTGACCGTGACGATGCACACGCCCTTTCCGGCAAGAGCGTTCAGATACGCCGGCAGGGTGGACACAAGCGTCTTTCCCTCTCCGGTCTTCATCTCCGCGATGCGCCCCTGGTGCAGAATCACGCCGCCGATAATCTGAACTCTGTAATGCTCCATGCCGAGCACACGCCTTGCCGCCTCTCTGACAAGGGCGTATGCCTCCGGAAGAATATCGTCCAGGGAAGCCCCCTTCTCAAGCCGCTCTTTAAAATCTCTTGTCATGCCCCGAAGCTCCTCGTCGGACATGCCCGTCATCTTATCTCTGTAACCTTCTACCTTATCAACGATCGGGTAAATTCGCTTCAGCTCCCGCTCGCTGTGCGTTCCAAAAATCTTGGTTATTGCACCCATTCTCTGTCTCCTATCACATTTATCCTACATATAGAACCTCAATATTGTAACACTTCCGCGCTGTTTTCTCAACCGCAGGGCGCAAATGATTTATAAACTTTTTATGAACATCCCGGTTTCTATTCACATTTTTCCCCGTTCCTGCTATAATTTTTAAAAAATATACGCGCAGACAACGCGGCAGCAACAGAAGGGAGCGATACACTATGTCATACGTTTATAAGACGAAGGGAACCTGTTCCAGCAAAATCGAGGTGGAGCTGGACGGCGATATTGTAAAGAATGTCACATTCACCGGGGGATGCAACGGCAACTTAAAGGCGTTCCCGCGCCTGGTGGAGGGCATGACGGTCGACGAGGTGGAGCGGCGCATCTCCGGCATCCAGTGCGGAATGAAAGGCACGTCCTGCGGCGACCAGCTGGCAAAGGCGCTGCGGGAGGCCTGGGAGGCGGCACAGGCGTAGAAAAGATAACGCATTTTTCCGGCAGTACCCTCATATATTTTTATGAATAACGCTAAGGAGTTTCCTTAATATTATGAGCAGTATTGCCGGATTTTTTCATCCAGACCAGATCTTTACCGCAGATAACGAGAAGGCGGCGGCAGACATAAACAAAATGTCCGCCGCACTGAGCCGCAGAGGCCCGGACAGTTCTCATGTGCATTCCTTTTCCAGGGGCCGGCTTGTCCACGGTGCCCTCTCCTGCGGGCACATTCACCCGGACATCCCGACTGAGCCCCAGCCCGCAGCCAAAAGGCTCGGCAATTCCAACTACATCCTTCTCTACGACGGCTTCATCTCAAACCTTCCCGAGCTGCGCGGCGCACTAAACGCAGCCAGAGTCCTCACGGACGGGCTCACGCAGGAGGAGCTGCTTTTGTGCGCCTTTATCCGCTTCGGCCCGGACTTCGTAAAAAAGCTCTCCGGCGGGTTTGCCATAGCCATCTGCGACGAGCAGAAAAATCTCCTGTACCTGTTCCGGGACCAGCTGGGTCTTCGCCCCCTGTTCTACACAACCGTTGGCGGAATGCTCGTATTCGCCTCCGAGCCGAAGGGCCTTTTTGCCCACTCCGACGTGACGGCGGAGATGGACACGGAAGGACTCAACGAGCTTCTGTCCATGGGACCGGCCCACACGCCGGGCAGCACCGTCTACCGGGGCATCTTCGAGGTGAAGCCGGGGCATTACCTCTGCTTCGGCAGCCGGGTGCAGACCACAAGCCGCTACCATCAGTTTGAGACTGCAGACCACAAAGACTCCTACGAGGATACCGTCTGCCATGTGAGAGAGCTGCTGGACCACAGCATTCAGACCTGCTCCGCAGCAGACGAACCGTATGTCTCCCTGCTCTCCGGCGGGCTGGACTCCTCCGTCGTATCGGCAAAGCTGGCGAAGCAGAGCCCGGATCGGCCGATCTTAACCTGCTCCTTTGACTTTACCGGAAGCGCCAGATACTTTCAGGCCAACAGCTTCCAGCCCTCTCTGGACGCGCCCTACGTGGAGAAAATGCAAAACGCTCTCGGCAGCAGCCACACGACGCTCACCTGCGGCAACGCGGAGCTGTTCGACTATCTCGCACAGTCCGTAGATGCCCATGACGGGCCCGCGATGGCGGACGTGGACTCCTCCCTCGTCTATTTCTGCGGTCAGATCGCCCGCAGACACCGGATTATCTTCACCGGCGAGTGCGCGGATGAGCTGTTCTGCGGTTATCCCTGGTATCACCGCCCGGAAATGTATTCCGCGGAGACATTCCCCTGGACCAGAGACATCTCATTTCGCTCGCAGCTGTTAAATGACGATTTTATTTCAAAGCTCCACATGGAAGAATACATTGCCTCCCGCTATCAGGAAGCCTGCTCCGAGGCGGGTCTCTCCGGCAGTCTCTCCGACCCGCTCCTGCACAGGAAGACCTTCTATCTGACCGTCCGCTATTTCATGCAGACGCTTGTGGACCGCACGGACCGCGCCGCCGCATACAGCGGAATCGACGCCCGGGTGCCTTTCGCGGACCTGGCGCTGGCGGAGTATCTCTACAACGTCCCTTACGAGATGAAGACGAAGAACGGCGAGGTGAAGCACCTGCTTCGGACATACGCAGACGGGCTTGTCCCGGACGAAATCCGGCTGCGCAAAAAGAGCCCGTTCCCGAAAACCTACGATCCGGGCTACGAGGCCTTCCTTGTCTCCGCCTTACAGAAGGTGCTTGCAGACGACAGCAGTCCCCTTCTTGCCTTCGTCGACGGCAAAAAGCTTTCGGCCTTCTGCCAGAACCCGAAGGATCTCGGCAAGCCCTGGTTCGGCCAGCTTATGGCAGGCCCGCAGCTTATGGCCTACTACCTGCAGATCAACGACTGGATGCTGCGCTATCAGGTCAAACTTGTTTAATCTTTATTTAATAAAATATGTAAGAGCGGGGTTTCTCCCGCTCTTTTACACTTCCGCTACGACGATTGGCTGAAGCTGCCTGCCCCGCATCGCCGCCTCGATGGTGTCTGCAAGAAGCTCCATTCTGGCGATCATTGAGTTTGGCTTGCTCTTATGATTATCCTGGCCGAAGGGCACGAAGTAAATATTTTTCATATTCATCAGTCCGCCAATGGTCTTGAAGTTCACACCGAGGGCGTCGTTTGTGGAGATGGCGATGACAAGAGGCTTGCCGTTTCGCATGTGCGCCTTCGCCGCCATGAGCACCGGCGTATCCGTAATGCCGTTGCACAGCTTCGCCGCCGAATTTCCGGTACAGGGAGCGATCACCATAATATCCAGAAAATTGTTCGGCCCGATGGGCTCCGCCTGCTGCATCGTCTTAATCCCCTCGTTTCCGGTAATCTCACAGATTCCCTCCACAAACTCCTTCGCGCTTCCAAACCGCGTGTCGCAGCTCTGAGCCTGATAAGAAAAGATGGGAATCACATTCGCTCCCATCTCTGTCAGCCGCACCACTTCCTTTCGCGTCTTCGCAAATGTACAGAAGGACCCGGTTATGCCGTATCCTATATTACAATTTGAAAAATCCATGACCTCTCCTCTTTTCTGTCCTGATCTGTCCCGGCATATCCCCGGATCGCCTCTGCAAGTATTTTTGCGCTGCTCCTCGTCGTGTATATTCCCGGGAGCCCCAGAGCCGGAATGACCGAAATCCCGTATGTCTCCGCCGCCGCAAGGTCGACGCCCCCCGGCCTTGACGCAATATCCAGAATTATCGTATCCGGATGCATCTCCTTTATCATCGGCTCCTTAAGCACCGTGGCCGGCACCGTGTTCACAATTGTGCGTGCGCCGTACACCTCCTCCGGCCCGTAGGAGAAATCCACCGCCACATGCCCCTCCTCCCTTGCCAGCTTTCGCACCTTCACGTTCCGGGCAAGCACCGTCACCTTCGCCCCCATAGCGTGCAGCAGATTTGCAAGAGCCCGCCCGCAGCGCCCGTAGCCCGTCACGATAATCTTCTGTCCCCGAATGGAGTAATCGCTGTACTTTAAAATCTCGGCCACCGTGGCTTCCGCGGTGACGTCCGCGTTCTTCACCGCCACCGTCTCATCCTGCATCAGATCCGAGTACGCAATTTCCCCTCGCTGGAGAAAGGACTTCCACCCTTCCGTAAACGCCCCTCCAAACAGGATTTTTCCTTTGTTTTCCTTCTTAGTTAATTCCTCTTTTAAAAAATCACTGACTTTTTTGTTCTTTTCCAGCTTCGCCACCGGCGTCGGGAGAACAATCTGACTGCAGCTTTCCAGAAGTCTTCCCGCCTCCGCGGCGTCATATTTTTGCTTCCAGTCATAAGTCTGCACCGCGCCGGGCAGATAATCGGCGATGTAGCGTTGTCTTGCGTCCGTCACAAAAACAGCAGTATTTCCGACCATAATAAAACGCTCCCTTCCATATATCATATGAAAGAGAGCGTCATTGGTTCTATATTAAAGTCTTGTTTTTACAAATATAACGTAGATGGCAAGGATGGCATTCTCAAAATCCTCGTTGCTGACGCCGATAATAATATTTAACTCCGACGAGCCCTGATCGATCATCCTTACGTTGATGTTGGCGTGTGCCAGCGCCGAGAAAATCCGGCCTGCCGTCCCTCTTGTGGACTTCATGCCCCGGCCGACCACCGCCACAAGCGCCAGATCCGCCTCAAGATCGATGAGATCCGGCCCGGTCAGGCGGCGCAGCGCGCTGATCACCTGCTGCTCCTTGCCCTCAAACTCCTCCTGGTGGACAAACACCGTCATAGTGTCGATGCCCGACGGCATATGCTCAATGGAGATCCCGTTCTCCTCGAAAGCCTGCAGCGCCTTGCGGC
This sequence comes from uncultured Lachnospiraceae bacterium, assembly GCA_949740385.1. Lineage (GTDB taxonomy): Bacteria > Bacillota > Clostridia > Lachnospirales > Lachnospiraceae > Roseburia. Next base: position 93 of record CATJJD010000152.1, on the reverse strand, counting down.
AGAAGCCCACCTCCGCGTTCATCATATCCTTGTCAATGCTGACGGCCACAAAGCCCTTTTTGCCGGCGATCCCGGTGATCGTGTAGTCCGGCT
>CATJJD010000151.1 GCA_949740385.1 uncultured Lachnospiraceae bacterium | reverse complement strand
GTCTTTCAGCGCCAGAGGCATTTTTCGGACGCTTCTTTCGACGCGAAAGGTCCCGGAAGCACACAGGCGCCCCGGTGTCCGCCCAGATAGTCGCTGTCGAACATTATAAAGGAGCCGTCCGGATTCTCAAACCGCTGCTCCGGCTCGAAGGCCTCTCCGAGAATGTCCGAGTTTATCATATTGCAGGTAAAGCCGTCCAGAAGCCTGTACACGTTTGTTTTCAGCGTGTATGCCCCGTCCGTTTCGACAAGCTCCGCATACGCCTCCTGTTCCGTCACAATACGGTTGGACTTTTCATTCTTATACGCCTTCGCACCGTTGAAGTAGGCGTTTCCGTCCACCCAGACCGGAAGATGCCCGAAGTGGAACGGCTCGGCCTTCCTCATGTCCGCCGGCCCTTCAAGGTCAAAATTGCCGATCCAGTCTTCGTAAGTCGGATAGTCGTCGAACACGGCCGTTCCCACCTCCTGATTGTCCGCCATGAAAAAGCCCATATCCTCCTTAACCGCCGCCTCCTCAACCGGCCGGTTCTGGATAAAGATATTATTGTAGAAGCGGTTATCCCCGTGCAGAATCGTCATAAAGCCCGCAACCTCCGTGCGGTGCCTGATGTGGTAAGGGGTGTAGCGGGGCTGGTTCACGCCGTTTACCGTATTGTCGGTGCCGCCTCCCACCGAGGTTAAGGCGCCGAGCATCAGGTTGTGGACACAGGCGACTCCCTGCGTCGCAAGGCGCATGGACACCTCGGAGAGAAGGATGTTGTTGTCCACCAGCGTCGGGCCGTGTCCCACCTCTATAAAAATGTCCTGGCTCATCATCGCGCCCTCCGCATGGGGCGTCCCCTTCGGCGCGTGGTTGTGGTGGAGCAGGTTCTGCGTGATGCGGGTTCCCTGCGCCTGCCAGTCGCACCAGATTCCCATCGTAGAGTGATGGATGTGGTTGCGCCGGACCCCCACGTCGATGGCCGCGTGAAATTTGATTCCGGCAATCTCCGCCCCGCCCAGCTGCTGCATATTGTTAATGTGGTGAATACAGTTGTCCTCGATCAGGGAGAACACGCACCCCATCCGCCCGACAATGCCGGTCTGCTCGCAGTGGTGAATATTGCAGCGGCGCACAATATGGCTTCCCACCTTCTCCTTCAGCCACCCGTGGTACTGTCCGCGGCACACCGCGTCCCGCTCCATCTGCGTCGGGCTTTTGACCCGTCTGTTCGTAAAGTACATCTCATTCTCCGGGTCGCAGTATTTGCCCAGGGAGATTCCGCTGCACTTGCTGTCGCTGATCTCGCAGTCCTCGATAATCCAGCCCTTCGCCCAGTGGGGGCCGATCATCCCGTCCTGATACGCGGCAGGAGGCGCCCATGTGGTGGCCGCTTTGTTTACCCGGAAGCCGGAAAAGGTGATGTAGTCTCTGCCCGTTTTCGACGGCAGAAAGCAGTTGCGTCTGACATTGATCTCCACGTTCTCCTCGTTTGGATTTTTCCCCTGAAAGTTCCCGTTGATTGCGGTTTTTCCCTCCTCCTGTCTGGTATACCACTTGTACACCGAAGCCTCCGGCTCCCAGGAATACGCATACACCTCGCCCCGCTCGCACTCCGCAAAAGTCTCCGTCTCATAGAGCTGCTTTCCGTTCAGGTAAACCGCCCCGGTGTGTCTTATCGGCGGCAGGAAATACCAGTCCCCCGCCACAAGGGTGGTATAGGGGTTGTAATCGCCGAAAATGCCGTTGTCAATCCGGCACACCCACACATTTCCTCCGCAGTGCTCCCAGGACTTTACCTCCTCTGCTCCGGTAATCACCGCGCCAAGCAGATGCTCGCTCCGGTATGTAATGCGCGCATCCTCTCTCCCGCCGTTCTTCGGGTCCACATCCCCCGGGTAGACCCCGTCCGCCACAATCACCTCGTCGCCCGGCTGCGCAATGGCAGCCGCCGCGCCGATGCTCTTAAACGGCGTCTCTCTTCTCCCGTCCCCGTCCCGCTCCGCCGCGGCATTCACATAAATTTTCATGCTTGATTCCTCCTCTCTCTCCGATCAGCACCTGTTTTCCCGCAAAAGCAAAACCGTATTTTCGAATCCGGTTTTCTGCTATCCCCTTCGCCCTAAGCGCCGCGGCATAGCATTTCTCTTCGATCTGCGCAAGCGCCGCTTCCACCGTCTCCTCCAGGCTTTTCTCCCTGTGGGGACGCCGCACCTTAAACTCCATAATTACCGCGTCAAACTGTCCGCTCTTTGGCTCCGGCAGTCCCCGCTCTCCCGCCATTCCCGGATAAAGTCCGTCTTATCCACATAAAAATAACCGTTCGCAATGATCGACTCGAAATCCTGGTTTCCGATACTTACCGTTTTTGACATACAGCTCCCCCGGCCCGCGGCTTCCCTTCCCGTAATATTTTATCCTGTGACAATCTCTCTTATCGGCTGTTCATCCCGTCAATATATCGCCCCGCCGCAAGCGCCGCGTTCGCCCCGTCGGCCACTGCCGTCACAATCTGGCGGTTCTCTTTTGTGCGCACATCCCCCGCCGCAAAAATTCCGTCCGCGTCGGTTCTGCAGTCCTCCGCCGCCACGATATACCCCTTCCCGTCCAGCGCTGCGGCACCCTTCACAAATGCGGTAACCGGCTCCATGCCGACTGCCACAAACACGGCGGACACCGCAAGCTGCTGCAGCTTGCCGGTTCGGTTATGAAGGATGGTCACATGCTCCACCATCCGGTCTCCCCCGATCCTTTTTATCTCACAAAAGGGCAGGAATTCGATATTCGCGGTATTTTTCACCCGCTCCTGCCAGTACCTTTCCGCTCTGAATACGTCACGGCGGTGCAGCAGATACACTTTCCTGCAGCCCTTTGCCAGATGCAGCGCGTCAGACAGCGCCACATTGCCGCCGCCCGCCACCGCCACGTCCTTTCCTCTGTAAAACACGGCGTCACAGGTTGCGCAGTAAGAGACGCCGGAGCCGACAAAGGCCTCCTCGCCCTCTGCCCCAAGCCTTCGATGCTTCGCACCGGCGGCGATAATAACGGCAATTGCCTCAAAGACTGTGCCGTCCGAGAGCACGACTGTCTTCGTTTTCCCGTCCCTGACGGCCTCCACGGTTCCTTTCCGAAACGGGACACCCAGCGCCTTCGCGTGCTCCTGAAACCTTACCGCCATCGCATAGCCGCTCATGCCCTCCATCCCCAGGTAGTTGTCCACCTGCCCGGTCTGTACGATCTGCCCGCCGCCCTGGGCCTCCTTTTCAATCACCAGAACGTCGAGCATCGCCCTTTTTGCGTAGACGGCCGCAGACAGCCCGGCCGGGCCGCCGCCGATAATAATTACATCATACATATTCTGCCCTCATCCTCCACACATTCTGCCCCTGCAAAAATCTTCTTTGCAGACGGGCAGTTATTAATTATCATGTGTAAAAGACGGCGGGACATACATACTTTCCGGGATCGGTTCTGCCCTTTCAAAATAAGCATACCATTCTCCCGGCCCTTTTTTCAGTCCAAATTCATTTTTCGGGCACATGCCCCATCAATCCCACCAGAAATACCAGACGGTGGACTGCCGCAGGACATCGGCCAGAGATCCGATGGTTCCGTCCCCGTTCTGGTCCAGATACGGGCAGAAGCCATACTGCTCCGCGGCTGCCTCCATAGCCTTCTCCTCCGGAACCGGGGACAAAAGCTCAAATTCCAGCTCGTCATTTGTCATAACCGCTGGGACAGCACCATAGTGCTCGAACCAGTATTTTGCCGCAGCCATCAGCTCCGGTGTATCCGGGCACTCGTTCCAGTTCCCGAATGGCAGGAAAGCAAAAATCTCCCAGGGATTCTTCACCGGAATTCTGGCCAGAATAAGAGAACCGGTCATCCGACTTCCAAAATCCCGTAAGCCGGAGAAGCAGCAGTTTTCATAGCCGCCCTCCATCTCTCCCGCGCCTTCGTCCCACCGGTCCGTTTCATCGTCCCCGTCCTCTGTTTTGTACTGGCCGCTCAGCTCCTCCAGAACAGCTTTTCCGTCCCTCACGGGCGCGGCCAGCATTTTCTTCCGGTACTCCGCCACGTTTTTTAAGTCGAACCCGAAGCAGTCCGCACCGCTCTCCGGGTCGGCGTTCATCACCAGAATTTCCAGCAGCGTTTCATCCGGCCGGACGAGTACGGGAACAAAGCCATCCCCGGCGCCTTTGTGCCTTTCGTATCTGTAAGCCCGCATGACGGGAGCATCATCCGCCATGGGTGGGAAAAAAGTACACGCACAGTCCAGATACTTCATGATGGCAAAGGCCGCATCGGACGGCTCCGGAGCGTCCTTATCAAAATCAGGGCACTGCTTTCGCCAGCCGGCAAACCGTTCCCCGATCACCTTCGCCATATCCTGGTAGTCCCCCTCGTCAAAGGGGATAAACAAATATGCCTTGATCCAGTCACGAAAATCGAATATTTTCCAGCGTCTCTCCTCCCGCACAGTTTTACTTTCCATATGATCCGGATACTTCTCTGTAATCTCACCCCACGTCAGCCTCTTTTCCGTCACCGGATCACCTCCCCGGATCCGCTCTGCCCTTCCAGATAAGTATACCATTCCCCCGGCCCCTTTTTCAATCCAAAATTTCTGCGAAGGAAATACTCCTGAAGGAAATACTTCCGTCCTTTGACGATTCGCTTATGCCAGCCCCCGTTCAAAGGCCGCGGCCCGCTCAACCCAGCCCTCCACATCCGTGTTTGTGCCGAGCCCGAAGCCGTGCTCGCCGGTCTCGCCGATCTCCGCCACGTTCGCTATGCCCTGCCGGTCCAGCGCCTCCTTAAGCGCCGCCGTATTGTGCGCATCGACGGTGGAATCGTCCCGGCAGCAGACCGTATAGCACGGCGGATACTCCTCTGCGTGCAGAACCGGGCTGTACTCCCTCGCCGTCTCCTCCGTGAAATCCTCGCCGAACATAAAGCGCAGGAAGGTCCTGCTCTCCTCCGTCGCCAGAAGCGGCTCAAGCTCCGTCACCGGATACACCGGAAACAGCGCCTTCGGCTTCGGCAGGCCGTATTTTTTGTATCCGGCCTGCGCCATGCCAAAGGTGCAGGTCAGGTTGCCGCCCGCGGAAAAGCCGCCCACGATATAGTTGTCCGGGTTGATCCCAAACTCGTCTGCATGGCCCCTGATATAGCGGATACTGGCCGCCAGGTCATCCAGCGCATTCGGCAGCACACCCGTTCCGCCGACGCGGTAGTTGACGAGAAATACCTTATATCCCAGCTCGCCCAGCGCCGCTCCCACCGGTGCCGACTCCACCATCGTACACACACACTGGTACCCGCCGCCCGCGCAGAGCACGACAAACGGCCTGCTCTCGTCCGGCTCCTCCGGTTCCAGATACAAAAAGCCGATCTCCCTCTTCCATGGATCGTCTGCGCACTCCTCCCCGGAGTACACAAAATGCATCCCTCTGTTTTTCTTCTCCACGCGGATCAGATTGTTGAGGCCCTTCACCGTCCCGTCCGCATCCCAGTGCATCGCGCCGATCTCACCCAGCGGCGTGCCGCCGTGCTCCCGGTCCATCTCATCATTTTCCACACAGCTGAACATCAGGTATTTCCCGATCTCCTTCAGCTCCGGAATCTCGCGCACACCCGCGATCGTATCATTTTTCGTCACAACTGTCATCTTTCCAATCTCCTTTATCTACTCTCATCTATCACAATCGCCGCAAAGCCCGGCTTCCCGAAGTCCTCCATCGTCATGCCGTCCAGCACGCATGCGCGGATTTCCGGAAGCGTCCCGTCCGTGTTCAGGATCGGCGCCTGGAACGGCTCTCCCTTTGCAAAATCTGCCTCAACCGCCGCCCTGCGGGAAAGCTGCAGATCCTCCACCGTCATCGGCTCCGGATTGTGCCCGCCGTAAATCCGCTCCGGCTGCAGCGCGATCGCTTTGTCAAGCCCCGCAAGATACGTTGCGCGGTCGGTCGAATCCTGGTCGAACAGCCACAGGAAAAAGCCGAACGCATCGCCCGCATACAGCCATCTTTTCTCTCTGTAATAGAAGGACATCCCGCCTTTCGTGTGTCCGCCTGTCTTCACGGCCTCCACCGTAATCCCGCCCAGGTCAAAGACCTCTCCCCCGTCAAGCGGCAGCAGCTCCCCCTCGCTTTCAGCCAGATACGCCTCCTCGTCAAAATCCTCCGGCAGCGCGTTAAAATGCGCCCCGGTTATATAATCGACCTTGTCCCCTGCGTCTTGAATCGAGAACTCCCTCTGCTTCCTGCTGTTGTGACGCCTGCACAACTCCCAGTCCTCGCGGCACAGGTACGCCGGCTGCGCAAACTGGCAGTTGCCGCTTGTGTGGTCGACATGCCCGTGCGTGTTGACGATCACAAGCGGAAGCTCTGTGACGCCTCGCACCGCCGCACGCAGATCGCCAAAACCGTTTCCGGTGTCAATGAGCATCGCTCTTTTGCTGCCGACCAGAAGCTCGCAGAACACGCCCTCCGCGCTTGTGATACGGTACACCTGCTCCGCAATCGGCCGGATCTCGTAGTAATCTTCTCGTTTTGCCATTCGTTTACTCCTTTTCTCTCATACCGCTACGGCAGCGGCAGGTCCTTAAACGGGCTCTCCTCCGCCTTCGTCGTCTCCGGCGAAATCAGGTGCATCAGAAACGTCTTTGCCAGCGGAAGCCACTGCGCGCACCCGTGTACCAGCTCCTGCCGAAACGGCTCGAACAGGTTGCGCCCCAGCGCAAAGCCGTGCTCCCCGTACTGGAACAGATGGCACTCATAAGGCATTCCAAGCTCCTGCAGCCGCTGGGCCATGCGAAGGGTGTGCATCGCGGGCACAAGGCCGTCGTCGGCCGCGGCCGCCAGAAACATCGGAGGCATCGCGGTATTCGACAGGAGCACCGGGCTGTATTTCTCCAAAAGCTCCTTATCCGGGTGAGCGCTGCCGAAAATCGGAATGTTGGCCCGGCCGTCCGACATCATATTCGGATGAGTCCGGTTGAACTCCTCCTGCAGCACATAGTCGTGGAGGCCGTAAATACAAAGAGCCGCCATCACCGAAAGCTGCGCCTTCTGACAGCCAAGCGCCTCCTCAAGCATTCCGTCCTGCCAGGTCGCCGCGTACATGCTGCACAGATGCGCCCCGGCGGAAAAGCCGCAGATCACAATTTTATCGGGGTCGACGCCCCACTCGTCGGCGTGCTCCCGGATTGTGAGAATCGCCTTCCCCATGTCGAGCAGCTGGGCCGGAAACATCGCCTTTCCCTCCGGCGCGCGGCTCGCCACGCTGTACTCCAGCACAAACCCCTGATACCCGTCCGCCGCAAAGCTCATGGCCACCGGATCGCCCTCGCCCCCGTGGCGCGGACAGCTCTGGTAAGCGCCCCCCGGAACCGCGATAAACGCCGGCTTCTTCACCGGATTCGGAATCAGCCCTTCCGGCAGATGCAAAAACATGGTAAGCTCCACATCATCTCTGCCCTCCCACAGTCTGACTGTCTCAATTCTCATATTCTTTCCTCCTGTTTTCAAAGTACCTTTATTTTCAAAAAACCTGACGGACAATCCCGTCAGGTTCTTTGTTCCAGCTGATATTAACCCTTGACCGCTCCTGCCATAAGCCCCTTCGCAAAGTACTTCTGGAAGAACGGATACACAAGCAGAATCGGCAAGATTCCAACCACCGCAATGGCCATGCGGATTGTCTCCGTCGGCAGATCCGCAGCCATGCCGGCGGAGGAATTGCCCAGAGACGCGATGGCCGCCACGCCCTCGTTGATGGAGTTAAGCACTGCCTGAATGGAGTACAGATTTTTGTCGCTGATGTAGTACAGCGAATTCTGCCAGTCGTTCCAGTAGGCGATACCCGCCATCAGCGCAACCGTCGCAAGAATCGGCACCGACAGCGGAAGCACAAGCTTGATAAATATGTAAAGCTCGTTGGCTCCGTCGATGCGGGCGCTCTCATAGATCTCCTTCGGTATGCTGTGCTCAAAGTAATTTCTCACCAGCACAATCATAAACGCATTCATTAAAAGATTCGGAATAATCAGCGCAAACAGCGTATCTTTAATATGAAACGTGTTCGTGTAGCTGACATAGGTGGGAATCAGGCCGCCGTTGAAGAGCATCGTAAAAATAACGATAAAGTTCATCACCTTAACCCCTGGCAGATTCCGCTTCGAGAGCACATACCCGGTGAGTGCCGTCAGCACAACCGAGACAATCGTCCCCACAACGGTAACAATCAGCGTAACCCCGTAGGCCCGAAAGAACGTACCGCTGTTTTCCAGAATATATCCGTAGGCCTCCACCGACCATTTCTCCGGGAAATAGCTGTAGCCGTTTAAGAGCGCCGCGGTCTCATCCGTAAAGGACGCAATAATCAAAAGCAAAAACGGAAGCAGCGCAAGAGCTGACAGCAGTATCATAACGATATGAGCAACGATACGCCATCTTTTCTGATCCTTTGATACCATAACTCACACCTCCTAAAACAGTGTACTGTCGTCGTCCATCTTCCGGACAACCGTGTTTGCAGCTACAATAAAGATAAATCCAACCACCGACTGGACAAAGCTGGCCGCCGCGGACATGCCGAGATTGTTGTTGACAAGTCCGGCCCGGTACACATCGGTGTCAATGGTCTGGGTCACTCCAAGAAGCGCCCCCTGGTTCATCGGAACCTGGTAGAACAGTCCAAAGTCGGAGCGGAAAATCTGTCCGATGTTCATAATCATAAGCACAATAATCGTAGGCTTAAGAAGCGGCAGCGTTATCGTTCGAATCTGCTGCCATTTCGAGGCGCCGTCCAGCCTCGCCGCCTCGTAGTAGGAGGTGTCGATCCCCACCAGACTCGATAAGTACAGAAGCATTCCGAAACCGATCTGCTTCCACTGCTGCACAAAGGTCAGGATAAACGGCCAGTATTTGCTCTCCATATACCACATGATGCCGTCCTCTTTCCCCATCAGCCCCTTCACAATCCAGTTGTTGACCAGGCCTGTGTTCGGGGAGAAAAATGCATAAACCAGATAGGCAACCACTACCATCGACATCAGGTAAGGGAGCAGAATTGCCGTCTGATAAAATTTCTTTGCGGTTTTATTGATAATTTCGTTGAAGAGAATTGCAACAGACACTCCCAGCACAATGCCGATCAGAATCCAGATCACATTGTAGAGAATGGTGTTCCTTACCATGACGAAGGCGTCGTCCGTTGCGAAAAGAAATTTAAAATTCTTAAATCCGATCCACTCGCTGCCCGTAATGCCCTTCCGGTAGCTGAATTTTTTAAAGGCCAGCTGAAGTCCGTACAGCGGAATGTAGTTGTTGACCAAAAGATAGATGAACCCCGGGAGGAACATCAGGTAGAACGGAAACCAGTGCTTCCAGTTCATTTTTTTCTTTACTTTTCCCTTTGACTGTGTACGCATAATCATCCCCTCTTAATTTTTGGCGACTGGTTGGCATGAGCTCTTCGGGAGAGACTTACGTCTCTCCCGAAGGGTTCATAAGGATTCATCAAATGGCATGCTCTACTGTGCCGAAAGATAAGCGTCCAGCTGCTCCTGGTTTGCCGCAATGACATCGCTTATGCCGGAAGCCTCAAGCTTCTGGTTGAACTCGTCGATTAACGCAAGCGTTGCCTCCTCAGACTCGCACATACCGTTCTGCAGTCTTGGCAGATACTCCATAATCGTTGAGTAGATAACGGAGGACTCGGTCTGGAACTCGCTGTCGTCAAACATGTAGCCGCACAGCGGGGAGATCTCAGCCGCACCTTCAAACTCCTCCAGTTCCTTTAAATAATCCTCGGTTGCCGGGGATTTGATCAGCATCTTCGAGGTATCACCGGCAACTAAAAACATCGGCGTATATGTTCCGTTTAAGTTTATGATGCGGTCAGACCCTTCCGCCTTCTCATAATTGACACCCTCGAGACCGTTCATCAGAATGTTGCTGACATCCGGATTCTCATACATATAATTCAGGAAATCCATCGCCTTGTCCGGGCGCTCGGAGTTCGCCGCAATGCCCCACATATACTCTGTAATAAAGGAATTCGAAAGCTGCGGTTCTACAAGAAACGCCCAGCCTGCCT
>CATJJD010000150.1 GCA_949740385.1 uncultured Lachnospiraceae bacterium | reverse complement strand
TTTGTGGACTTTTAATTAACAAAGTATATGGACCTGCCACAGCTTTAGCAGGTCCACTTTCATCATTACTGAAATAAATCGAGATTATCTAACATCTTTGCAATATCGTCTTCCATTGTTTCTGGATTTTCATCCTTTGAGGCATCTGCAGGGATTTCGTTTAACTGCATCTTTGCCATCCGTTCTTCTATGATCTGCCGTATGAACTGTTCCATCCTTTCCTGATTATAACCGGAAGCTACTTTCACTTCTATTTTACAATGCGTATTCTGTATTTCCGGATGGGATAACAGATACTTATTCAGCACATCTACCATAACGGCGCTCTTTTTGTTGCCCAGGCTTTCCAGAAATTCCCCTACCCGTATCTGTTCCTCTGAATCAGTCCCAAACTGAAGCGCAAAACGATATTTTCCATCTCTTTTCACAACACATCCCCCCGCCCATTACTCTGTTGGACGAAGGGAAAGCTGTTTTTTTGCCAGCATCTCATACCCAAGGGCATTCGCATTGGGAGATTCCACAAAATCTGCCTTTGCCACCAGGCGCGAAGCTTCAAAAAATGGACGAAGCAGGATACTCCCCCCTCCGATAAACACAGCAGGGTTCGCACGCAGATCTACCTGAAGTTCACGCAGACGGTTCAGGATATCATTTGCATGTTGTTTCGCCGCCTCATAGACTGCCATTTTCACATCATCTGGAAGTATAATACCGTCTTCTCCCTGCAGCACGGCTGTGATATGTTCATCGCTGATCAGCATATCATGCAGGGCGCCCACTTTACGGATAATTTCATTATTCATTGTAATAATCCCTATTTCAAGCGAACGGCAAAACTGAAGGTCTGGCTTCCCATTCTGAAGGAGTAGCACATCCGTTGTGTAACCGCCTACATCAATAATAAAAATGCGGAGAGTATGCACCACCAGGCTGCTCTTTGGCACTACGGCAGCATATGCCTGTGGAAATACCATGACATGGTTGATCATTACTGTATGAGGCCTGTCCTTATACACAAATTGAACGAACCCTCGTTTGAAATAATTGGCAAACTTATCTTTCAGTATGCCATAATGTTCCGGCGGAAGCCCGACCGCCAACTGGATCTGTTCCAGCGTCGAACAATTCCTGACTCTTTCCATTTCCTTCGCTATCGCAAACAGAGATAGGATAAAATATCGGTCATCATAGGTTTTGTCCCTCATATAAATTAACCTCTGCCCACTCAAAGTCCAAAATTTCCCGTCATACTCCAATATCTCTTCTGCCATAGGCGGCTTGGTCGTATGTTCAGAAAGCCCGGACACAAATGAGTCATTCGGTGTTTTTATGGCATAATTGCCATGATCGATTGATACTAACATAACGAAACCTCCTCATTTCTAAATTATTTTCTATATTATGGAAGATAAACACTATTTTCCACAATCAGACAGGCTATATAATCATTACACGATTTAATATACGCATTTACAACCGAAATA
>CATJJD010000149.1 GCA_949740385.1 uncultured Lachnospiraceae bacterium | reverse complement strand
GTAATCCACTTTTGTTTCATTCATCACAGTACCCCCATTTATTAGTTTCCTAAGTTTCTGCTTTAAAATGCAGCTGCCAGCATATCCGGCAGCCTCAACATTTTCATGAGATGTTATCAAGCATTTTTTCAATTACCTTAAAAAAAATATCCAGCTCATTCTGTGAAATATCTTTCGTCAGTTCATCCTCCAGTGCGGTAATATCCGCCAGAACCATGTCCTTATACTGCAATGCTTTTTCACTGACAACAATTCGTTTCATTCTTGCGTCACTCGCCATGGCTTCCCGACGGATCAGTCCGTTTTTCTCCATCTTTTTCAGCAGTTCGGTTGCTGTTGACGGGCGCAGACTGTATTCTTCTTCTATATCTTTCTGAAAAACATCGCTGCTTTGAGCTAAAATAAAATGCAGCACCCGTCCCTGAGAACCGCTGAAGGATTCTCTGCTTGAGAAGGCATCAATTTTTCTGCGCAATTTATTTGACAGCTTGCCGACATAGCGTGCCGCGTGCTTATCATGTTTCATATCCCGCTCCCATTACTTAGTAACCTAAGTATAATAAATACATCTGTAAATGTCAAGTCAATAAAATGAAAATCGTAATCATCTACCGCATTTGCGACAAAATTTTTCATAAACAGGTAATCTTCGCCGCTGACATCAAGCTCCCCCATCGAGGTATCCCTGTATCATAAACGTGTGGGATATACAGATCTGCGCAGCGTCCAATATCATGTAACAGCCCGGCTCCATTTTAGTGACAGTGACCTCCGCAGCCGTGCGTATTTTCGCCGCAGCCATGGCCCTCTCCGTGATGGTTGTGATGGTCACAGTGAACATTCGGATTGAACGCAAGGCTTCCGGCAAGAAGCGCTTCCACCGCCTCGTCCGCACTGCCGGACACGCCGCCGCAGAGACGAATGCCCGCTTCCGAGAGAGCCATCTGCGCGCCTGCTCCAATGCCTCCGCAGATCAGCGTATCCACCTGGTAAGAGGCAAGAAAGCCTGCCAGCGCGCCGTGCCCGCTGCCGTTGGTGTCCACAACCTGTGCTGCGGTTATACTGCCATTCTCCACATCGTATACCTTAAACTGTTCGGTATGTCCGAAATGCTGGAATACATTTCCGTTGTCGTAAGTTACTGCAATTTTCATAATGTTATTTTCCTCCTGTTCTTTTTTAATATTCTTTCGGGATTTACCCCCGCAGAATCTTTTCCATCGCTTTCCCTTTTGCAAGCTCGTCCACCAGCTTGTCCAGATAGCGGATCTCCTGCATCAGCGGCTCCTCGATGTTCTCCACTCTGATGCCGCAGACGACGCCCTTAATCAGCCTTCTGTTCTCGTTGAGCTGCGGGGCATTCCGGAAAAAATCCCCGTATGTGACATCCCCGGGCCGTATTTCCTCCAGCGCCTCCTGGCTGTATCCGGTAAGCCAGCGGGTAACCTGGTCCACCTCCTGCCTGGTCCGACCCTTGCGGACCGCCTTGTCCACAAGCAGACCGTAAACCTTTGAAAAATCCATCCGATACACTTTCTCGCTGTCCAATTCCGTCCCCCTTCCCAGGCCTGCCGCCCTCTCTACTCCCGTTCCCGGATCGTCACATGCAGTTTGTGTCAAGTGATCGTTGGCACTTTTCTTTTTTCTTTATATTGTCCGTATTCTCTTAAATTTTCAGATAATTCTTTTTCTGCTTTTCCCTGCAAATTTTATTCTTTTTTT
>CATJJD010000148.1 GCA_949740385.1 uncultured Lachnospiraceae bacterium | reverse complement strand
GGTTACGAGGATGCAAGAGAAGAATTGTTAAAGAGATTGTAATATTAACTTAACAGGATATGAAAAATGGGTACAAATATACATTTGTACCCATTTTTATGGCAAAAATTACGCATTTGTGGAGGACAAACCCTAAATTTACAACAAAAATTTGACAAATCAGAATTCATATGTTACAATGGAGGTGTAACAAAGTTGTAACATTTGAAATAAAGTGTTTAAAAAAGCGAAATAAGTGCAGTGGAAACTGCGCGGACTCGTTTTCGAAGACAACGGAGGTTCATAATGAAAGCAAATCAGAAAGTGATGAGAGGCGCAGGCGTAGCAATTCTGGCGCTGTCGCTTACCGTCACAGCAGTTACCAGTACCAGAGAAACCGTACCGAAGGAGAAACGCACAGTTACGTCGGTTGAGAAGAACGGCATTGCCGGAGTGGCAACTGCAATGAAGGAATACGAGCTGGAGGCGGCAGAAGAACTGAAACTGAACGTCAGCATTGAGCGGGCATCCGTCAATGTGGTCACGGCAGCTCTGCAGCAGAGTGAGGAACCGAAGAAGAAAGAGGCTGTCCAGGAGATGGCGCAGGAAAAGAAAGCTACTGCAGAAAAGGCGATTTCTGCCGAGGATAAAGAGTGGCAGGATAAGCTGATGGCAGACGTGGATGATTTCTTATACGTTCGCGCCGAGGCGGATTCAGATTCCGAGATTGTCGGCAAGATGTACAAAGGGCATCGTGCGCTGGTGAAGGATCAGGGTGAGAAATGGACGCTGATTGAGTCCGGCAGTGTAAAAGGATATGTAAATAACGAGTACTGCGTAATCGGAGAGAAGGCGCTTAAGTACGCGAAGAAACACTGTGATAAAATTGTCGTGGTGGAGACGGACAGTCTTCGCGTCCGCAGTGAGGCGGACGAGGAGGCCGACATCGTCAAGGTAGTCGGAAAAGGCGAGGAACTGACAGCCGACGCGGATGCAGAAGAGGTGGACGGCTGGATTGCGGTTGAGGTTGACAAAGAAACCTGCTATGTAAGCGCCGAGTTTGTCACCGTTCGATTTGATACCGGAAAAGCCATTACAATTGAGGAGGAGCTTGCGGCAATCAGAGCGGCCGAGGAAGCAGAGGCTGCCGCGAAGGCAGCGAAGTCTCCGGCAGGCGGTTCTTCCAGACCATCTTCCGGCGACCAGTCCGGCGGATCGAGCTCCGGACGCGGACCTTCTCTGGCGGCTACCGCAGATGAGGAGACATTGCTTGCAGCACTGGTAGAGTGCGAGGCGGGCGGCTGCGGCGTTGAGTGTATGACAGCAGTGGGTGCAGTTGTAATCAACCGTGTGCGCAGCGGAAGCTTCCCGAACAGCATTTACGGTGTTATCTACCAGAGCGGACAGTTTGGTCCGGCATCCTCCGGGCGTCTGGAGCAGAGGCTGGCAAACGGTGTCAGCTCCAGTGCAAGACAGGCGGCGAGGGCTGCACTTTCCGGTTCTGATCCTACCGGCGGAGCAAAGTATTTTAAGCTTGCATCCAGCGGTCATGCGGGTGTTGTAATCGGACCGATTGTATTTTATTAAATAAGATAGACGAAAAAGTGCGCTTCGGCGCGCTTTTTCTTGTAATATTGAGGTAAATGGAGTAAAATGGCTTCATAATTGTGAGGCAAGGAGAATGCTATGAATTTAAAAGGACGTAATTTTTTAAAGCTTATGGATTTTACACCGGAGGAGATTCTTTATCTGATTGAGCTCTCGGGCAGACTCAAGGAGGAGAAGAAGCAGGGAATTGTGCACGACAGCCTGGTCGGTAAAAATATTGCGCTTATTTTTGAGAAGACGAGTACGCGTACCAGATGTTCTTTTGAGGTGGCGGCCCACGATCTCGGTATGCATGTCACATATCTTGATCCGAGCGGCTCCCAGATCGGAAAAAAGGAGAGCATTGCAGACAGCGCAAGGGTGCTGGGCAGGATGTTTGACGGCATTGAG
>CATJJD010000147.1 GCA_949740385.1 uncultured Lachnospiraceae bacterium | reverse complement strand
GTAATGTTCTCGTCCAGACCGTCGATCTTTTGCACCTCGGACAGCGGAGCCAGCGTCACAATGTCGCAGATCTGCGTCTGCCCTCTCGTGAACATGGCAGAGCCGTGGACCCGCGGAACCAGGTCGATTTCCGCCGCAAGGGCGCGGATCTGGTCGACGGCGCGTCCGTCCGGTCTCTTACGGTCTTTTAAAATCATCTTTCGCACCGTCTTCTTCTGGTACTGGTACACCGCCTCGGAGAGCAGAGCAAGCCACTCTTCGTTGTCGGCGAAGGCCTCCTCCAGCTTCTCGGTAATGACGCGGATATTCTCCTCCCGCTTCTGCTTCTCGTCGGTAAATACCGCAGCTTCCATCTCCTCCGGCGTGACGATGCCACGGATGGCCTCAAACATCTCCTCCGGAATCGCGCAGCTTGTATAGGTGTGCTTCGGCTTTCCGACTTCCGCGCAAATCCGGTTGATAAATGCGATGATGGTCTGGTTGATCTCGTGGCATTTGTAGATGGCCTCGATCATCTTATCCTCCGGGATCTCGTTGGCCCCGGCCTCAATCATAATAACCTTCTCCGCTGTGGAAGCAACGGTGAGCTCCAGATCGCCCTCATCCCACACCTGCTGGGACGGGTTTACGATCAGCTGGCCGTCTGCCATGCCCATCTGCGTCATGGCGCACGGGCCGTCGAACGGAATGTCCGATATGCTTGTGGCCAGCGCCGAGCCGATCATCGCAACGATCTCCGGGCGGCACTGCGGGTCCACGGACATAACCATGTTATTCAATGTCACGTCATTTCGGTAATCCTTCGGAAAGAGCGGGCGCATCGGCCGGTCGATCACACGGGCCGTAAGGACGGAATTCTCCGAGGCCTTGCCCTCTCTCTTGTTAAACCCTCCCGGAATCTTTCCGACGGCGTACATCTTCTCCTCAAACTCCACGCTCAGCGGGAAGAAATCGATCCCGTCTCTCGGCTTGTCCGATGCGGTGGCTGTGGAGAGCACGGTGGTGTCCCCGTATCTGAGCAGCGCCGCGCCGTTCGCCTGTGCACAGACTCTCCCGATATCTACGGTGAGAGTTCTGCCTCCAATCTCCATTGTATAACTTTTGTACATGTTTTCTCTCCTTCTAATGAATATAAAAACGAGAGCGGAATGTTTCACTCCGCTCTCCTGCAATTATTTTCTAAGACCTAAACGCTCGATTAAAGAACGATATCTCTCGATATCGATTTTCTTTAAGTAAGAAAGCAATCCGCGTCTCTGTCCGATCATTTTAAGCATTCCGCGTCTGGAATGGTGATCCTTCGGGTTCGCCTTCAGATGCTCGGCCAGCTCCTGAATTCTCGCAGTCAACACAGCGACCTGAACCTCCGGTGAGCCGGTGTCGTTCGGGGTTCTTCCGTACTCCGCCATAATTGCCTGTTTCTTTTCCTTTGCGATCATGATAAATCCTCCTTCTCTTTTCATTGTACCGCGCCTATGCGCGACCGCTATCAGGCCCAGTAATCAGCAGAAAGTCGGAGTGTCCATCTACCGAATACTGGCAAAACATACTTAAATAATATAACATATCCCACGGTGCCTGTAAACACTTTTTTCAAAAAATACCGGCGCGAAATCCGTGTGCCGTTACGGCAGGTAGCTCACCACGCAGATCGGGGTGCGGTAGTAGGCGTTGGACACCTTGATACCCGTACGCTCATTGCTGGCGTGCACGATCTGGCCGTTGCCGATGTAGATGCCCACATGGCCGATGCGGCTTCCGCTTCCGTAGAAGAACAGGTCTCCCGGGCGCGCAGCGCCTGCGCTGATTCTTGTGCCGTATCCCGGCTGTGAGCCGGAGTGGTGCGGCAGGCCGATTCCGAAGTGTGCGTAAACCTGCATCGTAAATCCGGAGGAGTCAACGCCGTTGGTCAGACTTGTCCCGCCCCACACATAACGGTTGCCTACAAACTGAAGCGCATACTGCACCAGCTGCATACGCACATCCGAATAGCCGTCATCCTTCGTAAGCTCTCTGATGGTCTGGGCAGTTGGAAGCTTCCATGAGATCTCCACATAATCACCGGAAATATAGCCCTTCTCGTCGTCCACCTCGACATAGTACCAGCCTTCCTGCTCTTCCTCTACAACCAGTCCTTCGCCCTCACCCACGAGCGCAAGGGTTGCGGAATCCGTGGAGGTCTCCTCGCGGACGCGCAGCGTCGCAGTTCCGGTGACCGTCGCCACCTTAATCAGCTCCTCCTCCGCAACTGCAAGTGCCGCGTCGGCCGTCAGGATGTACTCGGCCTTCACGTAGCCGTTCACCTTTCCGGAGCGCACCTTAAGCCAATCGCCGTCCTGCTCCAGTATCTCGCAGGCGTTGTGCTTTGTCATCTTGCCCGCGACCTTGCTCTCCACCGTCGCCTCCTCGCGGATATTCAAGTTGCCCTCTTTGATGTTGGCGATTCCCAGATTATCGTAGCCGCAGAGCTCTGCCGCGTTTTTTTTCTCCGGCTCCGTTTCCGGCTCCGCAGTCTGCCCGCTCTCTGCTTCGTTCTCCTGTCCTTCCGAGGCTTCCGGCGCGTCCGCGATACCCTGGCTGACTGTCGAAAGACCGGTGTCTGCGATCTTTACGGTGGTCGTATCCATCAGGGCGTCCGCCACCCCCGCCGTCAGATCCAGAGGCGGCGCATCCTCTGCGTCCATAGCAAGCGCGATACCCGCCCGCAGACTGTTGTTATTTCCCGGCTGTGCGTCCACCGGCATATTTCCCACATAAGCTGCAACGCCGGTCACTGCCAGCGAAAACACCGCAACAATACCGATTCTGATCCTGGACTTTCTGCTGAACTTTAATGTATTGAATCTCATCGTTTTGATTCCTCCCACGACTCATCCTTCTGTCTGTCAATTCCATTAACCAGTATAACACAATTTGTTACGATGTCAACTTATTTTTGTAATAAATCTGTAACAAATGAAATATCCGCCCTCATCTGCGCCTTTAAATCCTCCACGGAGGCAAAGCGCATTTCCGGCCGGACAAAGCGGAGGAACTCTACGGCGGGCCGCTTTCCGTACAGATTGCCGGCGTAGTCTATGATGTGGGTCTCCACGCCGATTTTTCCGCTGTCGCTTACGGTGGGCTTACATCCCACGTTGGTCACAGCGGCGTAGTCTCTGCCGTCGATCTTTACCCGGCTTGCGTAGACGCCGTTTGGCGGCAGCAGCTTGTCTTTTTCAAATTCCATATTGATGGTCGGAATGCCGAGGGTGCGCCCCAGCTTCTTTCCGTCGATTACCGTGTTCATCACAAAAAAGGAGTAGCCTAAAAGCCGGTTGGCCTTCTCGATGTTGCCCTTTCGGATCTCCTCCCGGACAAAGGAGCTGCTGATGTCTCTTCCGTCCTCCCGGATCTTTTCCAGCACGATCGCCTCATAGCCGAAGCGGTCCGCGCAGTCCAGAAGCGTCAGATAATTCCCCTCTCTCCTGTGACCGAAGCCGAAATCCTTTCCCACCACAATGCAGCGGACATGAAAGGCTTTCACGATCCACTCAATGAAACGTCCGGGCGGCATGCTCCGGATCTCCGGCGTAAAGGGACACTCAAACAGATAGTCCACGCCGCTTTTTTCGAAAATGAACCGCTTCTCCTCGTTCGTCGTCAGCACCTTCCCTTCCGGGCCTTCCTGCGGGCGCGGAGGGACGTCAAATGTGAACACAACGGTCCGGTATCCGCACTGCCTGCTTTTTTCAAACATTGTCTCCATCAGAAGCTCATGCCCCCGGTGAAGGCCGTCGAATTTGCCAAGCGTGATTACCGTATCCTCGTCGATTGTATAGTCCAGTTGATTTTGAATGTATTTCATCTTTTCTGTCGGCCGCACTGCCGGAAAAGCTTCACCGGCTTATAGTCGCCGCCGGGCTGCGTAAGGACATAGAGTCCGATAAAACGCGATTCCCGGTCGTAGAGCCTTGTGCATGTACAGGCCTTTTCCTCGTCCTCACATTGAACCAGCTTTCCCGGAATCCGGTTCCCGTTTTCGATCAGCTTTTTCGCCTCATGCCCCGCAACCGCTTTCGGGTGCATGAGAAACAGCGAATCCACCGGGCGGATAAACGCTGTCTGCCCCTTGCTGACATACGCCTCGATTTCGGAGAGCTTTAAGGCGTCCGAAATCAGAAAGTCCGCCGCTCTGGTGCGGGTCAGCTGCTCCATACAGCCGCCGCAGCCCAGCTTCTCGCCGATATCCTGGCAGAGCGTGCGGATATAGGTTCCCTTTGAGCAGGAAACCCGACACCGCACCCTGGGAAGGGAAACGCTGCATATTTCAATTTCATGAATCTCAACCGCCCGGGGCGTCCGCTCCACGGAAATCCCCTGCCTCGCCAGGTCGCAGAGCTTCTTTCCCCCAACCTTCTTCGCCGAATACATGGGCGGAAGCTGCATATAGCTGCCCGCAAAGGAGCACACCGCAGACCGCACCGCCTCCTCGTCCGCCGTGACGTCCTTTTCCGCCAGCACCTCGCCGGAGATGTCCTGCGTGTCGGTGACGACTCCCAGCAGCAGCACGGCCTCGTACTCCTTGTCCCGGTCCGTCAAAAGCCCGCACACCTTCGTGGCGGAGCCAAGACACACCGGGAGCACGCCCTCGGCGTCCGGGTCGAGTGTTCCGGTGTGACCGATTTTTTTCTGCCGGAAAATGCCCCGCAGCTTTGCCACAACGTCAAAGCTCGTAAAGCCCTTCTCCTTGTATACGTTGATAATTCCGTCTGCCAATGTCTGTTTCCTCTGTCAGGCTGCCTGCAGCCGTTTCTCAATCTCGGAAAGCACCCGCTTTGTGCACTCAGAAAGGCTCCCCGCAATGGTAAAGCCCGCCGCCTTCACATGGCCGCCGCCGCCGAACACCGCCGCGACCTCCGCCGCGTTAAAGTCCGAGTTCACCCGCAGGCTGCCCTTCCAGGTACCGTCCTCGTTTCCGTAGAAAAATAAGGCGATCTCCACGCCCTTTGTGACCCGAAGCTGGCTCACGATGCCCTCCATGTGCTTCGGCTGCACGTCAAATTCCCGCATCTGCTCAAGGCTTACGGCGCTCACGATGCAGCGGCCGTCCAGATAAAGCCGGCTGTCCACGAGAGCCTGTCCCATCACCCGGTTCTGGTTGTAGGTCTTTATGAAAAAGGTATCGTTTACGATCTTAGGGTAGTCGATGCCCTTCTCCATCAGAATGCCCGCCACATTCATCGTCTTCGCCGACGTGCAGGAGTACTGGAACACGCCGGTGTCGTTGATGATTCCGGTGTAGAGACAGGCCGCGATCTCCTCTGTGATGCGGTTTACATCCATCAGCTCAAACACCAGCTCGCAGGTGGAGCTTGCGTCCTCTCTGACGTAGTTGTCCGACGCAAAGGTGTGATCGCTCACATGATGGTCGATGCAGACGACGGTACCGGCATCCACCAGAAATTCCGCCGCCGCCCCAAGCCGCGACGCATCCCCGCAGTCCACCGCGATAAACAGGTCAAATGCCGGCACAGCCTCCGCCGTCCGCGGGTCGCAGATAGTCTCAGAGCCCTTAAGAAACCGGTAGACATTCGGAATCGGCTCAAGGTAAGGCCGCACGTCAATGTCCGGGTCGTAATCTCTGATATAGTTGTACAGCGCAAGCACTGCGCCCACACAGTCCCCGTCCGGGCGCACATGCCCGGAAATACCGATGGTGCGCACGCCCGCGAGCTTTTCTTCAATATTTTTCATCACTGTTCCTCACCGCTGTCTTCTCTCTGCTGCTTTGTCACCTCGTCGATCTTTTTCGACATCTCCACGCCGTAGGCGATGGACTGATCCAAAATAAAACGGATCTGCGGCGTGTTGCGCAGGTTGATGGATCTTGCCAGCGCCCTTCGGATATACCCTTCCGCAGACCGCAGCCCCGCAATCGTGTTTTTCTGGGAATCCTCGTCCCCCAGCACGCTGATATAGGCCTTTGCGGTTTTCAGATCCGGCGCAACCTCTACGCCTACGACGCTTGTCATCGGGTCAATCCGCGGGTCCTTTACCTCCCCGCGGATAATGTTTGACAGTTCCCGCATAACTTCCTCGTTGACGCGGATATTTTTAATGCTGTTTTTTCTCATTCTATCGCGGCACCTCCACCATCTTGTATGCCTCGACGCGGTCGAACTCCTCGATGTCGTTGAAGCCCTCAAATACAAGGCCGCACTCGAATCCGGTTCTGACTTCCTTCACATCGTCCTTAAAGCGCTTTAAGGATGCGAGATTTCCCTCGAAAATCTGCTCCTCGCCGCGGAATATGCGCACCTTGCAGCCCCGCTCCAGCGTTCCGTCCAGCACGTAGGAACCGGCAATGCTGCCGATGCCGGAGGCCTTGAAAATCTGGCGGATTTCCGCATGGCCGATCACCTTCTCCTCGAAGACAGGATCTAACATGCCCTTCATGGCAGCCTCCACATCCTCGATGGCGTTGTAGATGACCTTGTACAGCCGCACATCCACTCCCTCGTTGTCCGCGGACACCTTTGCAATCGGGTCCGGACGGACGTTGAAGCCGATAATGATCGCATTGGACGCGGACGCCAGAATCACGTCCGACTCGTTGATCGCGCCGACGCCGCCGTGAATCACCTTCACGACAACCTCCTCGTTGGACAGCTTCACAAGAGACTGCTTCACCGCCTCCACCGAACCCTGCACGTCGGCCTTGACGACGATGTTTAATTCCTTCATATTGCCGGACTGAATCTGCGAGAACAGATCGTCCAGCGACATGCGGGATTTCGTCTCCTCCAGAAGCCGGTTTTTCTCCTCCGAAATATAAGTATCGGCAAACGCCTTCGCCTCCTTGTCGGAGTCGCAGACGACGAAGGTCTCCCCGGCTGCCGGCACGCTGTTTAGTCCGAGAATTTCCACCGGCGTCGACGGGATTGCCGTCTTTACGCGGCGTCCGTTGTCGTCGATCATGGCGCGCACCTTGCCGTAGCTGCTTCCGCAGGCGATGGAATCCCCCACATGGAGCGTTCCCTTCTGCACAAGCACGGTGGCAACCGCGCCCCTTCCCTTGTCGAGCTGTGCCTCAATCACAAGTCCTCTGGCGTTGCGGTCCGGGTTTGCTTTAAGCTCCAGCACCTCCGCCGTCAGAAGAATCATCTCGAGAAGATTGTCGATACCTTCCTTAGTATGTGCAGAAACCGGACAAAAAATCGTGCTTCCGCCCCAGTCCTCCGGAATCAGCTCGTACTCCGAGAGCTCCTGCTTTACTTTCTCGATATTTGCGCTCGGCTTGTCGATCTTGTTGACGGCTACGATAATCTCGACTCCCGCCGCCTTCGCGTGGTTGATCGCCTCGACGGTCTGCGGCATCACGCCGTCGTCCGCCGCCACAACAAGAATCGCGATGTCGGTGGAGTTGGCTCCCCGCATACGCATCGCCGTGAAGGCCTCGTGGCCCGGCGTGTCGAGGAATGTGATATTCTGGCTGTTGATAGACACCACGGACGCACCGATGTGCTGGGTGATGCCGCCGGCCTCCCGGTCCGTCACCTTTGTCGAGCGGATGGCGTCAAGCAGCGAGGTCTTGCCGTGGTCTACATGCCCCATTACGCAGACTACCGGCGGACGCGGCACCATGTCGTTCGGGTTCTCCTCGTCCTCCTTCAAAAGCTCCGCGATCACGTCGATCTTCTCCTCCGCCTCGCAGATAAAGTTGAATTCCAGCGCAATCTCCTCCGCCGTCGCAAAATCCACCTCCGAGTTGACCGTCACCATCTGTCCCTTTAAAAACAGCTTCTTTACCACAGCGGACGGCTGCACCTTCATCATATCCGCCAGCTCCCGGATTGTCATCTTTTCCGGAATGACAATCGTGCGGATTGCGTCCGCATCCTCCTTCGGCTTTGGCGCCGGCTGCTGCGGGCGCTTCTTTCCGCCGTGCTTCTCCAGATTGACGTAATTTTCCTGGCGCTTGCCCAGCTTGTCGCGGTCCTGCTGCCGTCTGCCGCTGTTCTTATTATTTCTGTCGCGGCTGTCCTTGTTTCTTACATCCTCGGTCTGTGCCGGGGCAGTCTCTTTATTATTGTTGAAACGACCGCTGTCCGGGCGTCCGTTTCTGCCCTGCGTGCGGCCAGCCGCCGTATTCCGGTCGCCCCGCTCGCCGTTTCGATCCCGGTTCCCCTGCGGTCGGTCTGCGCCCGGACGGTTTCGGTCGGTCTGCGGTCTGTTTTTGTCGCCCTGCGGTCTCGCCTGGCGGTCGCCCTGCGGGCGGTTTCGATCACCCCGCTCGCCCCTGGAACGATTTCTGTCGTTTCTGTCATTCCGGTCGTTTCTGTCCGTCCGGTCATTTCTGTCGTTTCTGTCATTCCGGTCGTTCCGGCTGTTTGCAACCGGCCGGATGTCGGAGAAATCATCCACATTGTTTGCCGTGCGCTCGCTGATGGGCCGCAGGGCACGCTCTCCCACCGGCCGCGGGCGGATAATGCTGTGCTGCGCCTCCGGTCTGTTTCCGTCGCGCCTCTGGCCTCTGTCTGAGCGCTGGCCGCCTCCTCTGGAGGAACCGCCGCCCTGGCGCTTTCCCTGCTTGCTGTACTGTGCGTTAAACACCGCAGTGATGCTGGACTTTTTCTTCGGGCGTTCCGCCTTTGCGTCACCCTCGGATTTTTGTGCGCCGCCCTTTGACTGGCCGGACTTTGCCGCATCCGTTTTTGGCATCTGCTTCTGCGCCTGCCTGGGTGTGTCGGCTTTCGCCTCCTGTTTTGACGCTTCCTGCTTCTGGGACTCCTTCGGCCCGTCAGCCTTTGGCGATTCCTGCTTTGCGGCCGCTTTTGGCGTCTCCTGCTTTGGGGACTCCTTCGGCGTCTCCTGCTTCGGCGCTTCGGCCTTCTTCGCCTCCTGCTGACCGCTCTTTCTGAACCTGCCCCGCACGAGATTCTGCGCAGCCTCCTCAATACCGCTGGATGCGCTTTTCACCGCGTACTCCGTCGTGCGCAGTACGTCCAGTATTTCCTGTGATTTTATGTTTAACTCCTTCGCGAGTTCGTGAACTCTCATTTTTGCCATATATACCTTACCTCCGTTATTCAGTTTTTCCTGCCGCTTTCAGCTTTTTTTCCACTGCCCTTGCCAGATTGTCGTCTGTAACCGCAAGAGACGCCCGGAACTCTTTTCCGATACACTGTCCGAGGCTCTCCTTGTCTCCGTAAAAATAACAGGGCGTCCGGTGGAACGCTGCCATATCCGCAAAATGTTTTTTCGTGTTGTCCGACGCTTCCTCCGACACGATCACAAGAAACGCTTTGCCGGCTCTGACCGCTTTTTCCGTGGAAAATTCACCGCTTACAACACTGCCCGCCTTCGCCGCAATTCCGAGCATTGCCAGTACCCGATCAGCCTTCAAGTGCACTCATCTCCTTTTCCAGATCCTCATACACCTCTGCCGAAACCGCAGTCTTTAAGGAGCGCTCAAGTCCTCTGTTTTTCTGTGCCCGCTTAAGGCACGTCAGACTGGCGCACAGGTAAGCGCCTCTTCCGTTCTTTCTGCCTGTCGCATCCACCTCCACCGCCTCTTCGGTGTGTACAATGCGGATCAGCTCCTTTTTCGGCTTCATCTCCTGGCAGCCCACGCATCGGCGCATCGGTATTTTTCTTTCTGCCATGTGTGTTTATTCCTCTGTTGTTTCGTCTGTCCCGCCGTCGATGTCCGTCTCGCCGTAAGCTTCCCCGCCGTCCCCGGCGGTGTAAAACGGCGGGACGCCTTCGTCCGATTTGTCGTCGGTGCTGTCTGCTGCTTCGTCGGCTTCGGCGCTGTCTGCTGCTTCGTCGTCGT